>SKOF01000517.1 GCA_007120155.1 Thioalkalivibrio sp.
CCTCACCTGGTCAGCGGGTACTCCCCGGAGACGTTCATCCAGGTGCAGCAGGTCGAGGCGGAGAAGTGGATCACACGCGTTGGCGCCGACGGCGAGGTCGGCAGGTCGAGACGCAACGACGACCGGGCCACCATTATCGTGACGCTACAGCAGGAGAGCCCGAGCAATGACGTGTTCTCGGCGCTGCTGCTGGCGGACCGTAACGGCCGCGGCGTCTTTCCTGTGATGCTCAAGGACCTGTTCGGCACCACGGTGGCATCGGCGGCGGAGGCGTACTTCCAGGGGCCGCCGGCCGAAGTGGGCTTTGGCATCGAGCTGCAGAACCGGCAGTGGACCATCTACGTGCCTCGCCTGGTGATGCACGTCGGCGGGAACATCCAAGCAGGCGACCCGGTCCTTCAGTAGCAGAGACCCATGAGGAGGTGACATGTCACAGTCAGTGAGCAGAACAAAAGAGATCGACGGCCACACGTACGAGGTCTATTTCTTGCCGCCTCGTGCGGCGAACCGTGTGTTCCTGCGGACCGTCAAGACGGCAGTGCCTGGCCTGACGCACATGCTGGACTCGATGGGCGATGTGGCGAGTGTGCTGGATGCGCACATCGCAGAGGCTGGCGTGGGTCCGGCCATTCGCGATCTCGTCGACCGGCTCGACGAAGATGTACTGTGGGAGACGGTCGAGGCGATGGCTGGGGTCACCACCGTGCAGGGAGAAGGCAAGCTGCCCTCGCTGCTCTCGACACACTTCGCGGGCCGTCTAGGCTCAATGTACAAGTGGCTTGCGTTTGCCTACGAGGTCAACTTTCAGGATTTTTTCGACGCGCTGGCGCCTACTTTGAGCGCCGCCGCCGCAAGGATGCAGGCCGCACAGGAAAGCAAGAGCGACCCGAAAGCGGAGAAGGCGCCGACGTAGACCTTTTCATCTGGCGACCGGTCCTCGCACAGGTCGCGACGCTGCAGGAGATAGACACCCACTGGAGTATCCTCGACGTGCTCGACGCCCATATCGCGCTCGACATGCAAATCGATGCCGAGAAGGCGGCCGGCGAGCAGGCGAGGCGGGACGCGGATAGCCGGAGAGCACAGCGATGACGGTCCGAGAGATATTCACGCGCATGGGGCTCAAGGTGGATGAGTCCTCGTTCAGGCGTGGGGACCGTGCGCTCGCAGGTGTGAAGCGGGCTGCTTTCGCGGCGGCGTCGGCGATAGGGGTCACGCTCGGCGCTCGCGCGTTCGGGCAGATGATCTCCGGCACAGTCGCCGCCGGTGACCGGTTAGACAAGTTCACCGCCGCCACAGGCATCGCCGCATCGACCGTGCAAGAGTTGGCGCACGCGGCAGAACTGAACGGCGTCGCTGCGTCCACAATGGAGAGCGCTCTCCAGCGTGCGACTCGGCGGCTGGCGCAGGCGTCCGAGGGACACGGCGCCGCCAAGCGCGTGGTCGAGCAGTACGGTATATCGCTGCGAGACTCCAGTGGCAGGCTGCGCGACCAGGAGGACCTCCTAGAGGACGTGTCCCGCGCGATGCGCGGCGCGGAGTCGCAGGCGGAGCGGCTGGCGATCGCCAACGCCGTCTTCGGGCGCGAGGGCGAAAACGTCGTGCGTGTCTTCCAGCAGGGGGCCGATGCGCTCGCGGCGCAACGAGCTGAGGCTCGCGCTCTCGGCGGGGTGATGAGCGAGGAGCTGATCGCCAAGTCGGCAGAGCTGCGCGACAACCAGCAGCGCCTGCAAATGGTCCTTGGTGGCGTCAAGCACGCCTTGGCAGAGGCCATCGTGCCCGCAATGAACGCGACCGCCGAAGCGGCGCTCGAATGGGTGCGAGCCAACGGCGATCTGATGCGCCAAAGGGTGGCGCAGTGGACGCGCGATCTGCTTGGCGTGGTGGATGGAGCGCGGCGCGTAGTGGTTGGCATTGTGCGGGCGTTCGGCGCCTGGTTCGACGTGCTGAACAGACTAGAGCCGCGCATCGGAGCGACCAGCGTGAGGCTCTTGCAGATGCTGACGGTCTTCGGCGCAATCGCTGCCGTTGTGGGTCTGACCAAGGCTTTGCTGTGGGCGAAGATCGCGCTTCTGGCTCTGGTGATCGCGTTCGTCGCGTCCGCCATCTCCGACTGGAAGAACTTCGCCGCAGCTGTCGATGATCTCGTGCGCACCTTCAACGAGGCGGACATCAAGCGAGACGACAACCCTATACTGTGGCTCATACAGCAAATCTCACAAGAGCTGACGGCCGCCGGGGGCCTGCTCGACTCGTTCATCGCTGATCTGCAAACCCCCCACGTTCCGTTTCTGACTGCCGTCGAGAACGCCGTCGGGCGCATCGTCGATCTGCTGGTGAGGGCCAGCGACCTGATTCGGTCTGTTCCTCTGCTTGGGCGGGTCTTCGACTACCGCGCTCTATACGAGGCGTCACGAGACCAGGCCCAGAGACGAGGAGAGCGCCGTCGTGCCGGCCGTGACGGCACCGAGGGCCTCGGGCCTGCGGCGCTTGCGCAGCTCGAGGAGGCTGGTGGATGGGAGGGCGTGCGGCGGCAACGAGCACAGCACCAGGCGTCGCTGCACTCCGATTTCCCTGCTGCCGTAGAGGGCGGTTTCGGGGGCCTGGATACACGCCACATAGTCGACAACCGGCGCACCGAGTTCCACGTCGACGCCAGAGGCGCAACCGACCCCGAAGGCGTGCGTGAGGCAGTGCGTCAGGTCGTCCGGGAGTACGACGCAGAGCAACGGCGTGAGCTGCACCGGGATCTTGTGCCGGCGGGGGCGACGCCATGACGCGGGCCGCGTTCCTCCACCGCCCCACCAGGGCATCTATCGACGGCTTCGAGATTGACGTATCAATCCGGGAGCTGCCGGAATACCGCGCAGAGGTGACGCGCCACCCGGTCGAGACGGGCCTGGACATCACCGATGCTGTTCAGATCCAGCCGGAGGAGCTCGAGGTCGAGTGGCTAGTGACCGACCACCCGATCGGACGAGACGAACAAGCGCAGAGGCTGTCGGACGAAGGCAAGGCGGCCGCCGCTGCGCTCCAGGAGCTCGACGCTGCACTGGTGAGCCCTGCCGTACCCGGCCATCACCGGGATGCGGCGCA
>SKOF01000364.1 GCA_007120155.1 Thioalkalivibrio sp.
ATTCAAAATTCAAGATTCAAAGGAAGGGTGGCACACCCGCCTCGCCCCCTTGAATCTTGAATCTTGAATTTTGAATCTTGAATCTTGAATTCGCTCTACAACCATGAATTCGCCCTACCTGACTCGCCTCAGCGCCAGCATGGCGATCACGAAGAAGATCAGCAGCGGGAGGCTGGCGCTCAGCATCGGCGGCAGACCGTAGAGGATGCCCATGTGATTAAGCGTGCGGTTGAGCAGGTGAAAACCCACGCCGACGAGCAGGCCGATGAACAGCCGCTGCCCCGCACTGCCTGTGCGCAATGAGCCGAACACGAACGGGATGGCCAGCAACAGCATCACGAGGCTGGACAGGGGCGTGGAGAAGCGCAGCCAGAAGGCCAGTTCGTAGTGGGCGGAATCCAGATTGTTGTGGCGCAGGTAATCCACGTAATGCGCCAGTGTCGCCGCCGACATCTGGCGCGGCTCCACCGCCAGCACGCTGAACAGTTCCGGCGCCAGCAGCCGGGGCCAGCGTTCCTCGGCCACGTGCTCGCTGCGTACGCCATCCGCGGAAACATGGCTGCGGCGGATACCCGAGAGCACCCACTCGCCGCCCTCCAGGTGTGCCGTGTCCACCTCCATCAGACGCTGCAGCCGGCGGTCGTCGTCCAGCTCGTAGATGCGAAGGTCCAGCAGGCGCAGGTCCGGCATCACCGCACCCACGTTGAGAAAACGCGGGCCGTCCTTGGCCCACAGGCCACCGGCCCGCATATGCAGCTGCTCGGAGTGCGCCATGGTGCGCAGCGTCTGGGCCCGCTGCTCACTGGCCGGGGCCACCAGTTCTCCCACGAGGACAACCACCACCAGCATCAGCACGCCGGCACGCAGCACGGACTGCACGATGCGCGCCACCGAAAGGCCAGCGGCGCGCATCGCGGTGAGTTCACTGTTCGCCGCCAGGGTGCCCAGGCTCAGCAGGCTGCCCAGCAGCACGCAGGTGGGAAACAGTTCATAGGCGCGGCGCGGCACCGTGAGAGCCGTGTAGACCAGCGCCTGCACGAGCCCGTACCGGTCGCCGTCGATATCGTCGATCTCACCGATGAAGGCGAACAGGGTATCCAGGCCCGTGAGCACCAGCAGTGCAAGCAGCGTGCCGCCAATGACACTCCGGGCGATATAGGTGTCCAGGCGTTTCAAGCCCCGGCCTCCCGCGGACCCCGCCGCACCCGCAGACCCCGCTGCCGCCAGAGCAGTACCAGGGTCAGCACGACGAGGGCCGCATGCACCCACCACATGCCGAGCCATGCCGGCGTCTGGCCACTCGCATACCAGGACTTGGCAAGGATCAGGAAGTTGGCATAGACGATGTAGACGCCAATGGCCGCGGTGAGCTTGGCAAAGCGCCCTCCCCGGGGGTTGGTCGTGTGGGAAAGCGGCAGCGCCAGGGCCGCCAGCAGCACCATGGAGACGGGGATGGAGATGCGCCATTGCATCTCCGCGCGTTCATGGCGGCGTGTCGAGCCGATGAGTTCCCGGGTGGACATGCTGTCCACGCCGCCCCGCCTCGAGCCCTCCGGGTCCGGCACCCGGACCCCGTGGGTCCGGAACTCCAGGATGCGGAACTCCCGCTCACCGGGCTGACCCAGGTACCGGTAACCCTCATGGAGCACCAGGTAACGCTGCCCGGTCACGGGATCCACCTGGCTTTCCGCGCGCCGGGCGGTGACCACCTCGGTGCCATCCGGCCCCCGGGACTGGATGAATACATCGCGCATGGCGGCGCCGTCGGGCGTATAGCCTTCGATGAAGAACACGCGTCCGCCCACCCGGGATTCCAGAAACCGGCCGGGCGACACACCCAGCAGTTCGGAACGACGTTCCACGTCCATGCGCACCTGGTCGATGGTCGCCGACGCCAGCGGCGCGCCCCAGAACACCAGCACCGTGAGCAATGCGGTCATGGGCACCGTGACCCAGGCGATGGTCTGATACAACCGCCCCGGCCCGACGCCGCAGGCCTGCAACGCCGCCATCTCGCTGTCCTTGTACAGGCGCCCCAGGCCCAGCATGAGGGCGAGGAAGAGGGACACCGGCAGCAGGAGGATCAATCCGCGCACCGAACCGAGCGCCACCAGCGTCATCAGCACGTCCGCCGGAATGCGCCCCTCGGCGGCTTCGCGCAGCATGCGGGCCACAGTCCCACCGACAATGATCAGCAGCAGCACCAGGGTCACGGCCAGATGCGTGCCCAGCATCTCCCGCATCAGATAGCGGTTGAGGACGTTGGGCCGGGCCGCGCTCAAACCCATTCGGCAGCCCGTCCACCGGACGCCCGGCGTGGTGATAATCGGTCAACTCTCATAGAATGCATGAACCTCAATCAGGCAACCCGCGTTCGCGCCATGACACCGCGAACCCCCATCAGCATACCCGAGGAAAGGCATGGAATTTTCAGTCAAGAGCGGCAACCCGGAAAAACAGCGCAGTGCCTGCGTGGTCGTGGGCGTCTTCGAGCGGCGCAAGCTGTCCGCCGCCGCCCGCGTGCTGGACAAGGCCAGCGGCGGGGTGCTCTCCACCATCCTGCGCCGGGGCGACATGGACGGGGAGAAGGGTCAGACCCTCTGGCTGTACAACCTGCCGGATACACTCTGCGACCGGGTCCTGCTGGTGGGCTGTGGCAAGGAACGCGAATTCGATGAACCCGCCTACCGCAGCGTAACCGCCACCATGGCGCGGACCGTACAGCGCAGCGGCGCGGTGGAGGCGGTGAATTATCTCACGGATCTGCCGGTCAAGGGACGTGACACCCTATGGAAGATCAGCCAGGCGGTCACGGTCACCGAGGACACCCTGTATCGCTTTCAACGGCTCAAGAGCAAGAAGGAGGACACCCGGCGCCCCCTGCGCCGCATCGTGCTGAGTGTCCCGTCGCGTTCCGACCTGCTGCCCGGCGAGGAGGCCGTGCGCATCGCCGCTGCCGTTTCCGTGGGCACCCGGCTGACTCGGGACCTGGCCAACCTGCCCGGCAACATCTGCACCCCCGCCTACCTGGCCGAACAGGCCGTTCAGCTGAAGAAGACCTACAAGGGGCTCAAGGTGGAAGTGCTGGAGGAG
>SKOF01000438.1 GCA_007120155.1 Thioalkalivibrio sp.
ATATAAGCCAGGGTTTGTTGGTGATGAGTTCGTAGATGTCCTGCCACACCGATGATTTTTGGGTGGGTGGCGGTATTACCCGCTCCCGGGTGCCCTTGAAGGCAATCAGAAAGAAAGCGACCGCCGCAATACCATAAATAACAAATGCATATTGCCACCCTTGTTGCTCGTTACCGCCGCCAAGTGCTTTTGTCATCGGTAGAAGCGTTGCCGACACAAGGATACCTGCCGCAAAGGCAAAAATAAACTTCATGGAAGACACGGCCGTTCTGTCATAAGAGTGTGGTGATATAACCCCCATCAGGGCGGTATAGGGAATATTGATGGCTGTATAGAGCACCATAATGAGGATGAAGGTGGTGTAAGCCCAGATGATCTTACCCGACTCACTGAAACCGGGCGTAGTAAACACCAGAACACCTGCAACGGCAAAGGGGACAGCCAGCCATAACAGATAAGGCCTGAATTTGCCCCACCGGGTATTGGTGCGATCTGCGATCATGCCCATGATGGGATCATTGACGCCATCGAAAAGCCTGGTAATTAGAAACATCGTGGCGGCAACGGAAGCAGGTATCAGAAAAACGTCGGTGTAGAAATAGGTGAGATACAGCATAAATGTTTGCCAGTAAAGCACCGAGGCCAGGTCGCCAAAACCATACGCCACTTTTTCCTTGAAACTGAGTATCGACGTGTCTTTTCCCATCTTCTTACTAATTTTTTCAGCCGCCAATATACTCAAATATTCTTTTCAACCGGCTAATGCTTTCCTGAACACAAAACAGGCACACCATTCATCATGGATTCAAATATTTGAACACCAAGTCTTTCTTTTGCAAGCCAGGCAAGCTGCTTTTGATCACGACATTCGCCTGTTGATTCGGCAAAAGGTCGAAAAAATTATCACTAAAACGTGCATCAGGGTCAGGTGTTTCAATGCAGAGATTCCTGACCAGGGTATCTGACACCAGCGATACAAGATACTCTTTATCTGTTTGTCTGAGGCGATACTGAAGGTCGGGTCTGGCAAGTTGTAAGTCCTTGGGTTTAACGAAAAACAGCATGTTGTCAGCGATCTGTTTGTCCCCTATTAGTAAACGTATATCAAACACTTTTTCACCGGCCTTGTCTTTTGGCAAAAGCAATGAAAGATCTTTTTCCAGCAGCAGTGTTGCCGTGTTAGGAGAAACCTCAACCTCTTTAACAGATTCGAAAATGGTTTTGCCTGAGAAGTCCATAAGCTTCACCTGCAGCATGGCATCAAACGCACTGATTTTGTCTGAAACCACATAAACCCTGACAGAGCTGTTTATTCTTTTTACAGTAACAATCACGGGCCTGAAGGCTTTTTTCACGGCATAATGGGCAGCTTTCCATCTTGAGAAGTAGTCGATTGTTGACCAGGAAATGGTGGGCCAGCAATCGTTGAGCTGCCAAAAGAGGCTCCCCATGCAATGCGGCATGGCGCTGCGGTGGGCTTCAATAGCCGTTTTATATGCTTCGGCCTGTAAAACCTGACTAAGATATACAAAGTGCTCGAACTGCTCAGGCGCATCGTGGTATTGCTCCACATACCATTTGATCAAATCATTGCCGTCGAAGCCCAGCTGTAACCAATCCAGTTTGCTTCTTTGCCGGTGTCGTATCACAGCTGAATCGAGCATCAATTCATCATCGTTGGCAAAAGTCCTGATGGTCTGCATCGAAGGAAAGGCCTGCAGCCCCCACTCGGTGACAAAACGGGGTACATTTTCCCAATACGAGTCAATGGGTTTTTGTCCAAAGCAAACCGTCCAATCGTGCTCATCACCCGATTTGCGATCGGGGAGATTATTGTTTATGGTAGCTGGCGTCGAAGGCCAATAGCTGTTTTTGGGGTCGTGATGTCTTACTGCGGCAGGCAGGATGTTATGAAAAATCTTTTCATAGGTCCCCCACAAATGCTGTGTTATCTTGTTGTCGAGTCCATCCTGCCATTCCCATTTATGCCAGCCATACATAATTTCATTGTTGCCGCACCAAAGGGCCAGGCAGGCATGGTTACGCAAGCGCTTCACATTGTATTCGGCTTCTCTCTTAATGCTTTCCAGGTGGGGTTGGTCACCCGGCTGCATCGCGCAGGCAAACATAAAATCCTGCCACACCAGCAAGCCGTTTTCATCACATAGCTGATAAAACAAATCTTCTTCATAGATGGCCCCGCCCCAGACCCTGAGCATATTCATATTGGCCGACTTTGCGCAGGCAATCAGCTTTCTGTAGCTTTCCACTGTAACAGCAGGCGTGAGTGTTTCAGAAGGAATCACATTGGCACCTTTCATAAAAACAGGGATGCCGTTGACTTCAAAATAAAAAGTGTGACCTGATGTGTCTGGTTTTTGAACAAGCTTTACGGTTCTTACGCCAATCATGATGGATTTTTCACAAATTATTGTATCCCCACGGCGCAGATGAAACTCAAAATCATATAACCACGGCTCTCCCAAACCGTTTGGCCACCACAGGCGTGGTTTTTCCAGTGTAAATTCAATTTCAAGCCGGTGCTTCCCTTTTCTTAATCCGGCATCTTTCCTGATACCGATATCTTCTCCATTGATTAATAAAGATAGGGTATAATTACCGGTGTTTAAAATCTCAACATCTACCCATGCATTCATGGTTGCTTGCCATTTGTCTATGGTTTTGGTTGCCACATATACGTCATTGATGGCAGCATGATTCCATGCTTCGACATAAACCGGTCGCCAGATGCCCGAGGTTACCAGTCTTGGTCCCCAGTCCCAGCCATAATGAAAGGGAGCCTTGCGGGTGTAGATGCTGGTTTGTTTGTTTTCCGGAGCTTTTTCATTGTGTGCAGGTATGGTATGTCCGGATTTTGCCTGTTTCGCCAACCCCTTTGCCACCGGAGAGTAAAAATGAATACGCAGTGTGTTCGGGCCTTGGGCCAGATTTTCTTTGCAATTGATCCGGTGACTGACAAACATATTGTCTGTGGTGAGGATGAGATCCTCATTAAGAAACACATCAGCATAGGTGTCAAGACCTTCAAAAACCAGATCAACCACGTCATTTTTGAGGAGGTCGTCAGTAACG
>SKOF01000156.1 GCA_007120155.1 Thioalkalivibrio sp.
ATCCCCTACTCTCAAGGCGCTCTTTACACAGAGGACGCTTGGTTTTGCAAGGAGTTCAGAGAAGCCGGAGGGCAGATCTTCATGGACCCTGAGATGGAGCTCACTCACTGGGAATTCAACAAGCCCTATGTGGGGCACATTGGCCGATGGCTGAAAGGAAGGGCTTAGATCATGTCAACCACAGCCAGGGACTTAATCAAAGGCTCGCTTCGGATCATCGGAGCCATTGCAGCAGGAGAGACGCCATCAGCAGCAGAGCTGAGTGACGCATTAAGCTCACTCAACGAGATGATCGCAAGCTGGTCCAATGATGGGTATTTGATTTTTGAGCGCAAAGTTGAGGAGTTTACTTTAACAGGCGCTCAGCAAATGTACACGATCGGAAGCGGTGGAGATTTTAACACCTCAAGGCCTATGCGGATCCTTCAAGCAGGCACTAAAGAGGCCGCAGGCACCACAGAGATCCCGATCAGCGTTTATAATGTTCAAGAGTGGGCCGCCATCACTGTCAAGAGTACTGAGAGCAGCTTGCCTCAAGCCATTTACTATAATCCGGCCTTTCCCTTGGGCGAGATCAACGTCTGGCCTGTGCCAAATGCTGCCGCCAAACTGATCTTGTACACCGCAAAGCCCTTGGCATCAATCGCAACGGCTGACGATGTGTTGAGCCTTCCTCCTGGATACTTGAGGGCCTTGAGATACAATTTGGCCATTGAGCTTGCCGATGAGTACGGCAAAGCCATGACCCAAAGGGCTGAGTTGATTGCAGCAGAGTCAAAAGCAATGCTGATGCGAATGAACACTGACTCGGTGTTGATGTCGAGTGACGCCGCAGAGCTTGTGATGAGGAGTAGAACCTTTAACTGGCTAACGGGAGAGTAAGAGATTGAAGCTTGAAGGCTTTATAGGCCCCGCCTACACTTTAGACTCGGTTCAAGTCGATGCCCAGCGCTGTGTGAACCTCTATCCAGAGGTCATCGAGAGTGGCAAGGGTAAAGAGGGCCAGGTCGCTTACTTAAAGTCCACTCCTGGACTCGAGAAGATTTGGGAGATTGGACTTGGGCCGATTCGCTGCATTCACATAGATTCAATCGGGCGCATATTTGTTGTTAGTGGTGGAAAGATTTTTTTAGTCACACCAAGGGCTGATTGGATTGTAAGGTTTAGGCCCACAGAGTATGAAGAGAAAACACTAGCCCAGGATAGTGATATCAACACATCTACAAACACGATGACAATAACAGACCATGGATATGACACTGGAGTAAAGGTTCATGTTCTTTCTAGCACGGGAATGCCTCTAGGCACTAGCGTTTTAACTGACTATTGGGTGATTTCAACAGGAGCTCACACTTTCAAGCTAGCGAATTCTTTAGCTAATGCCGTTGCAGGAACAGAACTCAATATTTCAAGCACAGGGACTGGCACACTGACGGTTACGCCGCAAATTCCCGACCCGCATTTGAGTTTACCTTACTCTGATGCGGTGAATGTTGCTGAGGATGGTTTTATTAAAAACGGTCATCAGTTTTACACTGGGTTAAAGTTGAGATTTTCAACAAATGGAGTTTATCCAGGTAGTTTCTCTCCGTCCACAGACTATTTTGTTGTGAAGACTGATGACAATAAATTCCAGTTAGCGTCAAGCCTTGCAAATGCCTCTGCCGGAACCGAACTCACGTTAACGGCTGTGTCCGATAGTGTTGAGTGGTCGATCTTAGAAATGTCTACGGCTGGATTTGAAGGCGTGGAGGTTCTTGCTGTTGCTACATCATCAGGAGTAATGAACGCAGCATCAATGAGCGATCTGGGCGAAGCGAGAGACAGCTCTACGGTGTTTGTCGACGGTTCAAGTAACTACCTGTTCAGGGAGGAAGTTGATAAAGAGTCATTTGAATCCCTTGGTGATGTCCGTGTCGCCGAGGCTGTTTTTGATTTTCCAGATCAAGTAATTTTATACACTCTGGAAGATCCGGATAGTTTTATTGGTACAACTATTCGCATTCAAACCGGAACTTCTGGCGCTGACGGTCTTGATTACAGGATTTCAACCATTTTCCATGATGGCGCACCGAGAATCACTATACACGAAGGGGCCGGAGCAAATACGTGCACTGGCGCTATGTTTGTCGAGTTTATAAACACAAGAGCAATTGCAGGATTTACCACTAGAATAGATGATGACCTTGGCATTCTTGACAACATGAGAGCTTCTGGCGGTGGAGGTGACGCAATTAGGCCTGACATTCTAAGTAAGGGTTCACCTTATGGCGTCCAGTTTACCGAACAGTTATATTCTGGAGTTGGCTTCGGATCTGTGCCCAAGGCAACGCACATCACATGGATTGACGGCTACTTTATCGTAAACGAAGGCGGCACTAACAAATTTTACGTCTCTGATCTTAAAAATTTTAACATCAACACTTTGAGCTTCACCAGTGCTGAAGGCACTCCAGATACGATTGTGGCATTGATCTCAAACCATAGAGACTTGTGGGTGTTTGGCGAGCGGTCGATTGAAGTGTACACCAACACCGGCAATGCGGACTTTCCTTTTGAGAGGATCTCTGGTGGGTTTTTAGAGGTCGGCTGTGGTGCAGGCTACTCTGTGGCCAAGATTGACGGCACTATTTTATGGCTTGGCAGGTCTGAGCACGGCGAGGGCCAAGTTTTTGCAGCTCGTGGCATGACGCCTCAAAGGGTCAGCACTCACGCAATTGAGCAGGCGATTGCATCTTACGCCGACCCGTCTGGGGCTGTGGCCTACACTTATGAGTCAAAGGGGCACAAGTTTTATGTGTTGAGCTTTGCAGAGGCCACTTGGGTTTTTGACCTATCGACAGGCCTTTGGCACGAGAGGGCTTTCACCAATAATGGAGTCTTGGAGCGCCATAGAGGATTTACTTGCGCTTACTCGGCCAAGGCAAAGGCTCACCTGGTGGGCGATTACGCAACTAACAAAGTCTACGTTATGCGAGATGATTATTACATGGATGACACGACGGCTATCACTCGCTTGAGGTCAAGTCCTCATGTAAGCAGCGGCTTGGACAGAGTGTTTTGTCCAAAGTTTCAGCTCGATATGCAAAC
>SKOF01000079.1 GCA_007120155.1 Thioalkalivibrio sp.
GAGCGAGCGCCTCCCCCGTCGGCACCATGCTGCCACAGCCTAATCTCGCGGCGAGCGTTCAGATCGCTTGCGAGCAATCCAACCGATCAAGCTGATCAAATCCTTGCACTTTTAGCAATGTTTTGTAGTGTCTATCCATGCAACCCCACCGGCAGCTCGCCGAGACGCTCCGTTCGCTTGCGAACCGGGAGCACTGCGTCTTTGCGACCTCGGATTTGGCCGGGGCGGTACCGGGGTGCGGGCAATTGGCGGTGCTGCTCTCGCGAGCGGCGAAGTCCGGACTGCTCCGCCGGGTCTGCAAGGGCATCTACTTCTACCCGGTGCCGGATTATCCGCTGGGAAATCTGCTTTTCCACGCGGCAGCCCGGCTGCGGGCGGGCGAGTTAAACTACCTTAGCCTCGAAACGGTGCACAGCGATGCTGGCGTCATTTCCCAGATCCCGATGAACTGGATCACCCTGATGTCCTCGGGGCGCAGCCACGTGGTGGATTGCGGCGACTTCGGCCACATCGAGTTCGTGCACACCGCGCAACGCCCGGACGCGGTCGCGGGCGAGCTCGCCTACGACCCCGACCGCCGCCTCTGGCGGGCCTCGGTGCGGCAGGCGCTGCGGGACATGAAGGCCACCCGCCGCAGCCTGGAACTCGTGGACGAGGAGGCGCTGCATGGGCTTGTTTGACCAGCTCGTGGACGAGGCGCTGCGCTCCCGCGCCGACCTCTCCATTTTGCGACCCGTGGTGGAGAAGGAGCTGCTCCACCATGACATCCTTCGGGAAATGGGCGCAGCGGGCCTGCTCGCGGGCCTCACCTTCATCAGGGGCACCTGCCTGCGGGCCTGCTACGGCTCACCGCGGCTCAGCGAAGACCTCGACTTCACCGGCGGCAATGGCTTTCGAAAAGAGGATCTGGCCGACCTCGCCCGCGTCCTGACCCAGCGCCTGCACGAGCGCTACGACCTCCCAGTGACGGTCAGCGAACCAGTCAAGGTCGGCAGCCGGGTCTCGACTTGGAAGCTCTCGGTCGAGACACGCCCCAACCGGCGTCATCTGCCGGCCCAGCGCATCCACATCGACATCTGCGCGATCCCGAGCCATGACCCTCGCCCGATGATGCTGCGCAACCTCTACGGCGTCGATCTCGGCACGTCGGGTCTCATTCTCCAAGCGCAAAGCCGAGAGGAGATTCTCGCCGACAAGGTCGTCGCGCTAGCCTTCCGGGAGTATCGAATCAAAAACCGCGATCTCTGGGACATCGCCTGGCTCGTGCAGCAAGGGACCGCATTGCCGGTCGAGCTGCTCCCGCTGAAGATCGCCGACCACGGGCGCGAGCCGCCCGAGTTCCGCGAGCAGCTGCGGGAGCGCGTCGAGAGGCTCGCGTCCGATCCCGAGACCCGCGCTGACTTTCTCAAAGAAATGCAGCGCTTCCTCCCCGCCGCCACCGCGCGCGAAAGCCTGAGCCAGGACGGCTGGTGGAGCTACCTCGTTGCAGCGATCATGGATCAGGCCCATGCGGCTTTGGCGGTTCGTTGAGCCACCTTCGCTTGCAGATTAGAAAGTTCCCAAAGCCCCTGGGGTTAGCGGATATATCTTTCGGTCCCCAGATGCTGCAGCGCAGGTCAGCATCAGCTCCGAGGCAAGCGCAGCGGCAGACAAACTCGAATCTTCCCGCCAGGAAACGCGGCTTGGCACTCCCCTGCCTTCAAATTGACTACACTCAAAATGATGGCATTTTGTAGGCATGACCCGCACGCAAATCCAACTGCCCGACGAAACCCTCGCACGCGCCAAGAAGGTCTGCGAGGCGCGGGAAATCTCCCTCGCCGAACTCGCCCGTCGCGGCATCGACTACATGCTGAGCGTCTACGCGCCGGTTACGGACGGCCAAGTCGAGTGGCAGCCTCCCAAGCCGCGCAAGCTCGGCTGGAAGGGGCTCAGCGATGCCGATCTGAAACGCGAAGCCCAACTGACCAACATTGATCTTTCCGTTGCCCGAAGCCGCAAGCCGTAGCCCGATGCTTTCCATCGACACCAACATCCTCTTCCACGGCTTCAACGAGGACTCCCCCCGCCACGCGGCGGCCCATGCGTGGCTCGTGTCAATCGCCAGTCTGGAGAACGTGGTCGTTTCCGAATTCATCCTCGCGGAGTTCCACGGTCTGCTGCGCAATCCTGCCGTGCTGGAGCATCCTCTCTCCGCCGAAGAAGCGGTCGATGTCATCGAGACCTATCGCACCCATCCCCGCTGGCGGCTCATCGGCTTCCCCATCGAGAGCCGCCCGCTCCACGATGCGCTTTGGAAACGCGCCCGCGCGACGAACTTCGCCTTTCGCAAACTCTATGATGTCCGGTCCGCCCTCACCATGATCTCGCAAGGGGTGACCGATTTCGCCACCGTGAACGTGAAGGATTTCGAGGGATTGGGATTTCGGAGGGTTTGGAATCCGATCGCTGGATGATCTGGCGCCTTCCACGCTGGCACGCTGCCGGATAGGAGGGGACCCTGATCGAGAGTCGCCTTCCACTTGACCAGAAATGACGCGTCCCTTCTACTGGCTGCCCGCCAACGAAATCGACCAAGCCGGCTTCCCGCCGGACCATCCCCGCGCCCGCCACCCCCACGCCCTCACTGGCCCCGAAGGACTCGGCTGGGACGCCGCGATCCACCCCATCCAGCTCGCCTTCGAGCTGACCCGCGAGCACCACCCCGGCCTGCTCGCCGACGGTCTCCGCCGCAAGGCCTTCGATCCCGCCGCCGTGCGTTTCGCCACCGATCTCGACACCGAGCTGCTCGGCTTCCGCCATCGCGACATCCACGTCGAGATGGACGACGGTCGCCTCCGCGTGGATCCCGAGCGCGAGGGTGTTTTCACCATCCTCGAATGGCGGATGCCCACCGTCGGCGACCGCTCCCGCGACTACCTCGACGGCATTCTTGCCCGGGTCCGGATGCAAGAGAGCGGGTCCATCCCGGGTCGTCCAAGGTCGGGAAATTAGCGTCTTTGGAGTGGTGGAGCATTGGAGTATTGGAGTATTGAGAACTACCACCCCTATACTTTTTGGCATCAAGAACGAAGCAGGGTGCAAAGCCA
>SKOF01000388.1 GCA_007120155.1 Thioalkalivibrio sp.
AGCTTTATCAGATGGCAAGATACATCGGACCCAAGTGCAAACTGAGCCGCCGGGAAGGCACCGACCTGTTCCTCAAGGGCCGCGGCCGTTCCCTGGACACCAAGTGCAAGCTGGACAAGGCCCCGGGGCAGCACGGCGACCGCCGTACGCGCCTGTCGGACTACGGCATGCAGCTGCGCGAGAAGCAGAAGCTCCGCCGTATCTACGGGGTGCTGGAGCGTCAGTTCCGCAATTACTACAAGACCGCGTCGCGCCTGAAGGGCTCCACCGGCGACAACCTGCTGCAATTGCTGGAACGCCGTCTGGACAACGTGGTCTACCGCATGGGTTTCGGCGCCACTCGCTCCGAGGCACGGCAGCTGGTTAGCCACAAGGCGATCCAGGTGAACGGCCAGACGGTGAACATCGCGTCCTACCAGGTGAAGCCCTCCGACGTGGTGTCCGTACGCGAGAAGGCCCGCAAGCAGGTGCGGATCCAGGATTCCCTGACGTTGGCCGAACAGTTCGGGTTTCCGGGATGGATCGACGTGGACACCAAGAAGATGGAAGGCGTCTTCAAGAGTATTCCGGAACGCAGCGACCTGCCCGCGGAGATCAACGAATCTCTGGTGGTGGAGTTGTATTCGAAGTAAGTGATCCCCGCCCCGGGGATGCTGTGGCGGAAAGGACCGACTCGGCAGTCCCGGAATGGCATGTGTGGGTAAGTGAGGTGTCAGGCGTCAGGCGGGAGGAGTGCAACAGCACGCCCGCCTCACGTCTTTCCCCTGACGCCTCACCGCAAAGCAACCAATTACGAGGTCTTCAATGCAGACCAAAGTCAACGAACTCCTGAAGCCCCGCCACATCGAGGTCGCCAGCGTCAGCCCCAGGCAGGCGAAAGTGGTGCTTGAGCCTCTTGAGCGGGGATTCGGTCATACGCTGGGCAACGCCCTGCGCCGGATCCTGCTGTCCTCGATCCCGGGCGCGGCCGTGATCGAGGCGGAGATCGAGGGCGTGCTTCACGAGTACACCTCCCTCGAGGGCGTGCAGGAGGATGTGGTCGACATCCTGCTGAACCTCAAGGGGATTGCGCTGAAGATGCACAACCGGGACGAGGCCACCCTGACCCTGAAGAAGAAGGGCCCCGGGGTGGTGACCGCCGGTGACATCGCGCTGGACCATGACGTGGAGATCGTCAATCCGGAGCATGTGATCGCGCATCTGACCAAGAACGGCGACCTCTCCATGAGCCTGAAGGTGGGCCGTGGCCGCGGCTATCAGCCCGTGACCGTGCGCCGGGGCGCCGACGAGGACCGCCCCATCGGGCGGCTCATGCTCGACGCCAGCTTCAGCCCCATCCGTCGTGTGGCCTACAAGGTGGAAAGCGCGCGTGTGGAACAGCGCACCGACATGGACCGGCTGATCATCGAACTGGAGACAAACGGCACCGTGGAGGCCGACGACGCCATCCGTCAGGCGGCCGGTGTGCTGCAGAGCCAGCTGGCTGCCTTTGTGGAGCTGCAGGGCGACGAGAGTGCCGTGACAGAAAGCAAGCAGATGGAGATCGATCCCATCCTGCTGCGCCCGGTGGACGATCTGGAGCTCACCGTGCGTTCCGCCAACTGCCTGAAGGCCGAGAACATTTACTATATCGGTGACCTGATCCAGCGCACCGAGGTGGAGCTGCTCAAGACCCCGAACCTGGGCAAGAAGTCGCTTACCGAGATCAAGGACGTGCTGGCCTCCCATGGGCTTTCCATGGGCATGCGCCTTGAGAACTGGCCGCCGCCGGGGCTCAAGGATCAGGACAAGAAGGCCGGCTGAGGCCGCCATACAGCTTTATTGAACGGGAACAAGACCCATGCGTCATCGTAATAGCGGGCGGCAGCTGAGCCGCAACAGCTCGCATCGTAAGGCCACCATGCAGAACATGGCTGCCTCGTTGTTTCGTCACGAGGTCATCAAGACCACGGTGCCCAAGGCCAAGGAGTTGCGCCGTGTGGCCGAGCCCCTGATCACCCTGGCGAAGACCGACAGCGTGCACACCCGCCGTATGGCCTTTTCGCGCTTGCGTGACAAGGAAGTGGTGGGCAAGCTGTTCCAGGACTTGGGCCCGCGCTACCAGGCCCGTCCCGGCGGCTACATGCGCATCCTCAAGTGCGGCTTCCGCCCTGGCGACAACGCGCCCATGGCATACGTCGAACTGGTGGATCGCCCGGAGATCGAAGCGGGCGCCGAGGAGACCGCCAAGGGCGAACCGGCAGCCGAGTCCAAGAGCGAAGACTGACACCCGTCCGCATTCGGGTTGACGAAAAAGCCGGCCCCTGTGCCGGCTTTTTCTGTTTTGCGAGCCTGCGTTCCCCGGAGACGGCGAATGGAAACCACGAAGGGGGAAACAGGCATGAGGGAGACCGGGAAACCGACCACAATCACCCCTTACATCAGGGTTCCCGGCCGTTCCCGGCCTTGATCCTACGCCCAGGGATGCCACGCCGCCAGGCAAGACTTCCGTGCTCCGGTGTTCAGGGGCGCAGGTGTACGATGATCTCAACGCCACGGCAAGACCATCCCCAGCTATCCTCTTTGACAACTGACAACTGACAACTGACAACTGACAACTGACAACTGACAACTGACAACTGACAACTGACAGGTTTCTTCAATGTTCGTCCTGTTCACTGATTTCGGCCCCTCGGGGCTCTACACCGGGCAGATACGAGCCGTTCTGCACGGCAAGTTTCCGGAACGCCCGGTGCTGGACGCCTGCAGTGACGCGCCGGCCTTCAACCCGAGGGCGTCCGCCTATCTGCTGGCATCCCTGGTGCCGTTTTACCCCGCGGACGCCATCTGGCTGGCCGTGGTGGATCCGGGTGTCGGCACCGAGCGGGACGGACTGATCATGGCGGCCGACGGACGCTGGTTCGTTGGGCCGGACAACGGCCTCCTGAGCCAGGTGATGCTCAATGCAAGGGAGGCGAGCTGCTGGCGCGTCCAGTGGCGCCCGCCCGACATGTCGCCGAGCTTTCACGGCCGAGACTGGTTTGCACATGTGGCGCTTCAGCTTTCCATGGAACGCATGCCCGAGGCCGGTGAGGTATCCCCGGACGATCTGGTGGGCAGCGATTGGCCCATGGACCTGCCGGAGGTCATCCATGTGGATCATTACGGCAACCTGGTCACCGGGTTGCGTGCCGGCTCCGTGCCCGTTGATGCGGTACTCCGGCTAGGCAAGTCGCGCCTGCGTCGCGCGCGCACCTTCGCCGAGGTGCCCGCGGGGCAGGGATTCTGGTATTGCAATGCCATGGGACTGGTGGAGGTCGCGGTCAATCGCGGCAGGGCCAGCGATGTGTTGGGTGCCGGAATCGGGGATCCGGTGGCGGGGGTGATCGGCACCGATTGAGGGCAGCAGAGGCCGTAGACGCGCTGATCGGCGGCGTGCGTCCTTACCCCCGGGCGACCGCCCGCGGCCCGGTGTTCTTCTCCAGCAGCGGACGCAGGAACCGCCCGGTGTGGGAGCCGGGGTGGACCGCGAGCTGCTCGGGTGTGCCCAGCGCGACGATCTCGCCGCCGCCGGAGCCCCCCTCCGGACCCAGGTCGATCACCCAGTCGGCGGTCTTGATCACATCCAGATTGTGCTCGATTACCACCACCGTGTTGCCATGGTCACGCAACCGGTGGAGTACCGCCAGCAACAGCTCCACGTCGTGGAAATGCAGGCCGGTGGTGGGTTCGTCCAGGATGTAGAGGGTTCGGCCGGTCTCGCGCTTGGAAAGCTCCCGGGCCAGCTTCACGCGCTGGGCCTCGCCGCCGGAGAGCGTGGTGGCGTTCTGCCCCAGCTGGAGGTAGGACAGTCCCACGTCCATCAGCGTCTCCAGCTTGCGCCGGATGACCGGCACCGCATGGAAGAAGTCGAGCGCCTCCTCCACGGTGAGATTCAGGACCTCATGGATGGTTCGCCCCTTGTAGCGGATCTCCAGGGTCTCACGGTTGTACCGTTGCCCCTTGCACACGTCGCAGGGTACATAGACGTCCGGCAGGAAGTGCATCTCCACCTTGATCACCCCGTCCCCCTGGCAGGCCTCGCAGCGCCCGCCCTTCACGTTGAAGGAGAACCGCCCGGGGCTGTACCCGCGGGTGCGGGCCTCCGGGGTGGTGGAGAACAGCTCACGAATGGGGGTGAACAACCCCGTGTAGGTGGCCGGGTTGGAGCGGGGTGTACGCCCGATGGGACTCTGATCGATGTCTACCACCTTGTCGAACTGCTCGGCGCCTTCTACGGCATCGCACGGGGCCGGTTCGTCACCGGCCCGATTGATGTGCCGGGCCATGATCCGGTACAGGGTGTCGTTGACCAGGGTGGATTTCCCCGAGCCGGAGACGCCGGTTACGCAGGTCAGCAGGCCCACGGGAAAGTCCACGTCCACGCCCTTGAGGTTGTTGCCGCGGGCGCCTCGCAGGGTGAGCGAGCATTCCGGGTCGGGGGGCACGCGCGTCCCGGGCAGGGCGATGGCACGCCGGCCGGCCAGATACTGGCCGGTGAGGGAGGCCGGATGGCTCTCGATCTCTCGGGGCGTGCCCTGGGCCACCACCCATCCGCCATGCCGGCCGGCGCCGGGGCCCATATCAACCACGTGGTCGGCACGGCGGATGGCGTCCTCGTCATGTTCCACCACCACCACCGTGTTGCCCAGGTCGCGAAGGTAGGTGAGCGTATTGAGCAGGCGCGCGTTGTCCCTCTGGTGCAGGCCGATGGAGGGTTCGTCCAGGATATACATGACGCCCACCAGACCGGCACCGATCTGTGATGCGAGGCGGATGCGCTGGGCCTCGCCGCCGGAGAGCGTGTCCGCGCTTCGATCCAGCGTCAGGTAATCAAGGCCTACGTTCACCAGGAACTCCAGCCGTGCGGCGATCTCCCGCACGATCTTCTCCGCCACCTGACCCTTGGCGCCGGGAAGTCTCAGGGCCGCGAACAGGGCCTGGGCCTCACCGATGGGCAGTCGGGTGATCTCGGGCAGGGTGTGCTGCCCCACGAATACGTGCCGGGCCTGGCGGTTCAGCCGTGTGCCCCGGCAGTCGGGGCAGGCGTGGGTGGCCAGGTACTTGGACAGTTCCTCGCGCACTGTACCGGAGTCGGTTTCCCGATAGCGGCGTTCCAGGTTGGGCAGCACGCCTTCGAAGGGATGGGTGCGTACCGTGGTGTGGCCCCGTTCATTCAGGTAACGAAAATCGATGGCCTCCTCGCCGCTTCCCTGCAGAATCACGCGCCGGGCCTGTTCGTCGAGTTCGCCGAAGGGGGCCTCGATGTCAAAGCCGTAGTGGGCGGCCAGGGACTGGATCATCTGGAAGTAGTAGGTGTTGCGCCGGTCCCAGCCGCGCACGGCACCGCCCGCGAGGCTCAGGTCCGGGTTGCTGACCACCCGGGCCGGATCGAAAAACTGCGTCACCCCCAGGCCGTCGCAGGCCGGGCAGGCGCCCGCCGGGTTGTTGAACGAGAACAGGCGCGGTTCCAGTTCACTGAGGGAGTAGCCGCACACCGGGCAGGCAAAACGGGCGGAGAACACAAGCGGCGCACGTGCCGGTTCGTCCAGCCAGGCCACCTGCACGATGCCGTCGGAGAGCGCCAGCGAGGTTTCCAGGGATTCCGCCAGACGCACACGCACGTCGTCGCGAACCTTCAGGCGGTCCACCACCACCGCGATGTCGTGCTTGCGTTTCGGGTCAAGGGCCGGTGGATCGTCCAGTTCCACCAGTTCACCGTCGATGCGCGCGCGCAGAAATCCCTGGGCACGCAGGGTGTCGATCACCTGGTGGTGCTCGCCCTTGCGGTTGTGTACCACGGGTGCGAGCAGCATGAGCTTGCTGCCTTCCGGGAGGCTCAGGATCTGGTCCACCATCTGGCTGACCGTTTGCGCCTCCAGGGTATTGCCGTGTTCCGGACAACGGGGCGTCCCGGCACGGGCGAACAACAGGCGCAGGTAGTCGTAGATCTCGGTGATGGTGCCCACCGTGGAGCGCGGATTGTGGGAGGTGGTCTTCTGCTCGATGGAGATGGCCGGGGACAGCCCCTCGATGTGATCCACATCGGGCTTTTCCATCACGGACAGGAACTGGCGCGCGTACGTGGACAGGGACTCCACATAGCGGCGCTGGCCCTCGGCAAACAGGGTGTCGAAGGCCAGGGATGACTTGCCCGAGCCGGATACCCCGGTGATGACGATGAGCCGGTCCCTGGGCAGGTCCAGGTCCACGTTCTGCAGGTTGTGGGTGCGGGCGCCGCGGATGAGGATCTTGTCCATTGGGGTATGTGGCTTCCTCGGCAAGGGCACGGTGGTGGGGGGGATCGCGCAAACGATGAATTTTATCATTGGGGCGGGGTGAGGGTGAAACCGGATGTGTGTTTGCTTTGGCGTGCTCGTTTGGCCAGTTCCCGGGGCACAGGTAAATCAAAGTCAAAGGCGTTTCGATCCGCCTTGCAGGCGGCTCGAGTTACTTTTGTTCGGCGCGTCCATGCGCCTCACCCCCTTCGGGGCTTGCGCGCAAAATCGCTCCCGGCGATTTTGTCTTGCTTGTCCAAGAAAAGTAACCAAAAGAAGGACACCCCGATGCCGCACCCGCTGTTGCGGGTGCCCTGCGTTGCTCGGCTTCGAGGGGGTCGGCGCACAGGCCTTCCATGGCCTGAGCGCCGACGCGCCGCCTCCCTGCGGCGCCCCTTCGGGCTTTTACCCTCGAAGCCTGCGCGACTCGGTGCGCCATGGGGGAGAAGGTCAAGATCGCTTCGAGTGGCATCGGGGCAATGTTGATCCTGGTGCCTTCTTGAATCGCCGTGCCACCCCCGGTTCGGCCGGAGGGCCGGCCTCCTACAGGAAAACCCAAGGCCACTGATACCAAGTGCCCCGCTCATGCTGATCAAAGGGGTTTTGACCTTTCCCCGTATGGCTCGCCGAGCACGGGGCTGTCCCGGGGTCAAAGCCCGTCAGGGGCGCCGCAAGGACGCGGCGCGTCGATCGTCAGGCCAGGGAAGGCCTGTCGATCGACCTCCCCGGGACAGCCCCGCGCGCAGGGCACCCCGAAGGGGCGAGACATCCGTGGAAAAGGCACGGCGTCAATGGTTTACCTGGGTTTACCTGGTGGCCGATCCCTGACCAAAATCCTCACGCACTATCCCACCCCGAGTGCTTACCCCACCTCCACGGTCTGCTAACATAACCCGCTTGTCCGCCAGGCGCCCGGCGAAATACCGCGCCCCGCTCTATATGGCATTGAAACCTCAAGGATTTCCCCGACCCATGCAGTCCGGCTATTCCGATTCCCTGAGCGCGGCGGAGCTGCGCGCATCCGGCGCCCTGGCCAGTGTCTACGCGGTGCGCATGCTGGGGCTGTTCATGATCCTGCCGGTTTTCACCCTCTACGCCGAGGGGCTGGCCCACGTAACGCCGGTACTGGTGGGTCTCGCCATCGGCATCTATGGACTCACCCAGGCCCTGCTGCAGATCCCTCTGGGCATGCTGTCGGACCGCATGGGTCGCAAACCGGTGATGGTGGCCGGGCTGCTGGTGTTTGCCGCGGGCAGTGTGGTGGCGGCGATGTCGGACACCATCTACGGGGTGATTGCCGGGCGTGCGCTTCAGGGCGCCGGCGCCATTGCCGCCGTGGTGCTGGCCCTGGCCGCAGACCTCACCCGCGAGGAACACCGGACCAAGGTCATGGCCATCATCGGGCTCACCATCGGCGTGTCCTTTTCGGTGGCCATGGTCGGTGGCCCGGTGCTGGACCGCTGGGTCGGGGTGTCCGGCATCTTCTGGCTGACGGCCGTGTTGGCGGTGCTGGCCATCGGCATCACCCTGATGCTGGTGCCCACGCCGGTGGCTGCGCGGGTGCACCGGGATACCCAGGCGGTACCCGGGTCCTTTGGCGCCGTCCTGCGCGATACCCAGTTGCTGCGCCTGGATGCGGGTATCTTTGTGCTGCACATGGTCCTTACTGCCAACTTCGTGGTGCTGCCTTTGTTGCTGCGTGACGGCCTGGGCCTGGAGTCAGCCATCCACTGGCGGGTCTACCTGCCGGTGCTGCTCGCCGGCTTCCTCGCCATGGTGCCGTTCATTATCTACGCGGAGAAGTACCGGCGCATGAAGCCGGTCTTCGTGGGAGCCATTGCGGTGCTGGGGCTGGCTCAACTGGCGCTGGCTGCCAACGGTGGTTCAATGGCCTGGCTGGTGGCGGCACTGTGTGTGTTCTTTGCCGCCTTCAACCTGCTGGAGGCCAGTCTGCCGTCGCTGATTGCCAAGATGGCACCCCCGGACCGCAAGGGGACGGCCATGGGTGTCTATTCCAGCACACAGTTCATGGGTATCTTCGTGGGCGGCGTCCTGGGCGGTATGCTCCATGCCCGGGTGGGGATCCACGGGGTGTTCCTGCTGGGCGCCGCGGGTGTCCTCGCCTGGCTGGTGGTGGCCGCCAGCATGCGCCGGCCCCGTTACCTGTCCAGCTACGTGCTCCATGTGGGCCCCAGGGGCCCGCATGAGGCCGAGGCGCTGGCCATGAAGCTCACCGCCGTACGGGGGGTGTCCGAGGCGGTGGTGATCGCCGAGGAGGGCATGGCCTATCTCAAGGTGGAGCGTCATGCCCTGGACGAGGCGGCCCTGAGGCGTTTCTCCGTGGCCTGACCCGAGCCGGTCCTGATACAATTGTCCATTGGGTCTTCGGCCCCCCGCCGGCAGGATCGCCGGCATGACAAACCGGCACAGGAGCGAATCGCATGGCACGAGGCGTCAACAAGGTCATTCTGGTGGGCAATCTGGGCAACGACCCGGAGGTCAAGTACAGTCCGAGCGGTACCGCCGTGGCCAACGTGAACCTGGCGACCACCGACAGCTGGAAGGATAAGGGCAGCGGCGAGCGCCAGGAGAGGACCGAATGGCACCGGTTGGTGTTTTTCGGCCGGCTGGCGGAGATTGCCGGCGAGTACCTCAAGAAGGGCTCCCAGGTCTACGTCGAGGGGCGTCTGCAGACCCGCAAGTGGCAGGGTCAGGACGGCCAGGATCGCTTCACCACCGAGATCGTGGTCAACGACATGCAGATGCTGGGCGGCCGCGGCGGCAGCGGCGGAACCGGCAGCTACGACGACGCCCCGTCCCAGTCCCGTCAGGGTGGCGGCGGCCAGCAGGCGCCCGCCCGGTCGCCCGAGCCAGACTTCGACGACGAGATTCCGTTCTGAGCGTGAGGCGTGAGGGGAAAGGGGAAAGGCGTACGTCTTTCCACCCCTCTCGCCTGACTCCTCCCCCCTCACTCCTCACGAAATACCCATGAGCGGCAAGGTATACATCCAGACCCACGGTTGCCAGATGAACGAGTACGACTCCGGCAAGATGCTGGACGTGCTGCGTGAGTCGGGGGGTATGGTGCTGACCGATGACCCGGAACAGGCGGACGTGCTGCTGCTCAACACCTGCTCCATCCGGGAAAAGGCCCAGGAGAAGGTGTTCTCCCTGCTGGGCCGCTGGCGTGCGCTCAAGGAGGCGCGCCCCGGGGTGGTGATCGGCGTGGGCGGCTGCGTGGCCAGCCAGGAAGGGGAGGCGCTGCGCATCCGGGCGCCGTTCGTGGACCTGGTGTTCGGCCCGCAGACCCTGCACCGGCTGCCGGAAATGGTGCGCTCGGCGCGCCTGCAGGGCCTGCCCGTGGTGGACATCTCCTTCCCCGAGATCGAGAAGTTCGACCGCCTGCCCGAGCCCCGGGCCGAAGGGCCCACCGCCTTCGTCTCCATCATGGAGGGGTGTTCCAAGTACTGCACCTTCTGCGTGGTGCCCTACACCCGGGGCGAGGAGATCAGCCGGCCCTTCGACGACGTGCTGACGGAAGTGGTCCAGCTGGCCGCCCAGGGGGTGCGTGAGGTCACCCTGCTGGGGCAGAACGTCAACGCCTACCGGGGCCCCATGCACGACGGCGAGCTGGCCGATCTGGCGCTGCTGATCCACTATGTGGCGGCCGTGGACGGCATCGAGCGCATCCGTTTCACCACCTCCCATCCCGTGGAATTCTCCGACAGCCTGATCCAGGCCTTTGCCGAGGTCCCCGAACTGGTGAGCCACGTGCATCTGCCCGTGCAAAGCGGCTCGGACCGGATTCTCGCGGCCATGAAGCGGGGTCACACGGTCATCGAGTACAAGTCGAAGATCCGACGCCTGCGCGAGGCGCGGCCCGATATCTCGCTCTCCTCGGACTTCATCATCGGCTTCCCTGGGGAGACCGACGCGGACTTCGAGGCCACCATGGCGCTGATCGAGCAGATCGGTTTCGACCAGTCTTTCAGCTTCATCTACAGCCGCCGCCCCGGCACGCCCGCTGCCTCCCTGCCGGACGATGTGCCCCTGGCGGTGAAAAAGGCCCGCCTCGCCCGCCTGCAGGCACGCATCAACGAGATGGCCCGGGCCATCAGCGAGGCCATGGTGGGCGGCGTTGAGCGCATCCTGGTGGAAGGGCCTTCGCGGAAGGACCCTGACCAGCTTGCCGGGCGCACCGCGAACAACCGGGTGGTGAATTTCGAGGGTCCCGCTGATCTGACCGGCCGGTTCGTGGAGGTGCGCATCACCGAGGCCCTGAACAACTCCCTGCGGGGTCGGCTTGAAGCCGAATTCAATATTCAGGATTCAATGTTCAAGGTGGGTTGAGGGGGGCGATTCCCCCCTTTGAATCTTGAATGTTGAATCTTGAATTCCCTGACGTTCTATAATTGTTCCATAGCCCTCACCTTACGGTACTCCGACCTCTTGAATTCCTCCCCCGACCCTGCCGATCTGCCTGTCACCCTGGAAGTGGTCCTGGACCCGGCGGACAACCTGCGGCTTGCCAACCTTTGCGGTCAGTTCGATGAGCACCTGCGCCTGCTGGAGCAGCGTCTGGGCGTGGAGATCAACAGCCGCGGCAGCCACTTCAACGTGATCGGTGACGCCCGCCCCGCGCAGGCGGCCGTCGAACTGCTCAAGGACCTCTATCGCGCCACCGCCAGGGAGACGCTTTCGCCCCAGCGGGTGCACCTGCACCTGCAGGAGTCCGGGGTGGACCGCCTGCTGGAGCGCGCCGAGGGCGAGGGCCCGGAAGAGGCGGCCCTGAACCTGCGCCGGGGCATTATCCGCGGTCGTGGCGTGAACCAGATGCGTTACCTGCGCAACATCCGCACCCATGATCTGAACTTCGGTATCGGTCCGGCCGGGACCGGCAAGACCTACCTGGCCGTGGCCGCCGCCTGCGAGGCGCTTGAGACCGACCGGGTGCGGCGGCTGGTGCTGGTGCGCCCGGCGGTGGAAGCGGGCGAACGGCTGGGTTTCCTGCCCGGCGACCTGGCCCAGAAGATCGACCCGTATCTTCGACCCATGTACGACGCCCTCTACGAGATGCTGGGTTTCGACACGGTGGCCAAGCTCATGGAGCGCAACATCATCGAAGTGGCACCGCTCGCCTACATGCGCGGACGCACTCTCAACGATGCGTTCGTGATCCTGGACGAGG
>SKOF01000473.1 GCA_007120155.1 Thioalkalivibrio sp.
CCCGATGCGGGTGTCCATACGTACCGAGACATCGCTCCTGATGGTGAATGGTCGGGCGAATGCCTCCTGGATGCGACGCAGGGTGCCGGAAAGTTCGGCGTCGTCCACGTCCACAGCCAGTGCCGCCAGGAACGTGTTGCCGTGCCCACGCCCCGCCAGGTCCTGCGGGCGCAGGCGCTCAAGCAGGCGTGCGCCGGCCTGGCGCAACAGTTCATCCCCGGCCTCGAACCCGTAGGTCTCGTTGATGTAGACCATGCGCCCGAGATTGACGAGCGCCACGGCGATGCGCCGGTTGCCGACATTGGCGCGGGCCATCATCTGATCCAGGAGTGACAGAAACTGGAACTGGTTGGGCAGGCCGGTGAGGGCATCGTGGGTGGCCAGATGATGAAGGCGCTCCTCGGCCTGTACCTCCCGGGTGACGTCCAGGGCGAGCCCGTCCCAGACGACGGCGCCGTCGTCGAGCCGGTGGGGTTGCGCCATGATATGCAGCCACACGTGGTCATCGTCCGGAATTCGCAGTCTTACCCTGATGTCGACGCCCATGAGTGTTTCGGCGGAATGGTCCATGGCATGTTCCAGACGTGGCCGGTCCTCCGGATGGATGGCGTCGAAGAAGTGGCGGGGGTCGGCCTGCATGGCATCCGTGTCGATGCCGTAGTTCTCGAACAGATTGCCGGACAGGTAGGAGTTCCGGGCGGCGCCGTCCCTTGTGCGCACATGCTGGAAGACAATTCCGGGCAGGTGCCGGGCGAGGCTTCGGAAACCGGCCTTTCCCGGGTGCGGCGGGTCCAGAAGCGGTTCCGCATGTATGGACTTCGATACGTCCCGCACGATGCTGATCACGGCGCAGGGCTCACCGGCCCGGTCGTCGACCACCTGCACGAGGTGTTCGGACGGGAACGTGGAACCGTCGCGGCGCCGCATCCAGAAGTGGCTGTGGTAGCTTCCGGGTCCGTCGTGCAGCACCCGTTCACTTTCCCTGCCGAATTCCTCGTAGTGCGCATCGCTTACGTGCAGGATGCGTGTGCTCTTGCCCAGCAGTTCATAGGATGTATAGCCGAACACGCGCTCGGTGGCCGCATTGCAGGCCAGTATGGTACGTGAGCGGGCATCCACCAGAAGGACGGGATGATCCCCGGCCAGGAACGCTGCCTGGATCACGGTGTCGGGGGAGAAGGCTCCTGCGGGGGCCGCGCGCGTGTCGGGCGGATCTCTGCTGTCGGGGTCATTGATCAGATGCGTTCCCACCTGGCCCGGGATCGACCGTGCCGATGACATGCAGTCATTGTTCTGACAATAGCAGCCGGATTAAGTTACTGGCACTTGATGCACACACAATCCGCGTGGGTGTGCGGGGTACCGCCCCTTTCCGTTATCAGCTGCGTTTCCGGGGCATTGCTCAGCCGTAGTGCCCGTCGACGCGGGGCTTGATGAGCATGGCCGCGTAGGTCCACACGAACAGGGCAAAGGCCAGGATCCAGACGGCCTGGGAGAGGCCGATCCAGAGCATATAGTGGCCGGGCCAGGCCAGCGGCAGCAGCACCCGTACCACGGTGCCCGCCGCCACAAGCGCCAGCATCCAGGTCACCGCGGGCGGCGGGTCGAAGACGTTGCGGCCCGTGTGGCCGAGGCTGACCCGGCACATCATGCCCAGGGTGATCAGGCCGATGCCGCCGTAGGCCATTGCGTGGATGGCCAGGAACGGGTTCAGCGGCGTGACCAGGGCGACTGCCTTGAGGGCGAAGCCCAGCGCGATCGAGGCGAAGGCCAGGTAGAGGCTCCAGAGCAGGGGCTTGCGCCAGATTCCCCGGACGTGCCAGTCGCGCAGGCGCATCACCTGAAGCAGGCATGCCGCGAGCGCCAGGGCCGCCGACAGCGCGGCCTGGGCGAGGAACACCTCCGCCGCGATGAATGCCCCCAGGGACACCAGGATTGCCTGGTCCAGCCAGGGACGATCGGGAATGCGGACCGGTTCATCCACGCCCTTGGAAATGAAGAACGGCACCACACGCCGGCCCATCACGAAGATCAGCAGCACGATCAGGTAAAGCCCCAGGTAGAGACCGGTCTGCGCGCCATGGGGGAGCCAGCCGAGCACTCCCGCGTAGAACAGGCCGTGGGCCAGGGCGAGCAGCAGCGGAATGGCGACCACCCCCGACTGGCCCCACTGGCGCGCCTTGATCACCGGGTGTGCCACGGTGGCCACCAGCGCCAGGGCGAACAGCATGTCGAACACGGCCAGGGCCGGTACCGCGGCGCCATCCGGGACCAGCGCCAGCGCGCGCGCGGCGAGCCAGCACGATGCCATCAGCAGCAGCGGCACACCGTTGAGCGTCTGCACGCCCGTCCAGTTGCGCACGGCGGTGAGCAGGAAGCCCGCCACCACGGCCATGGTGTAGCCGTAGAGCATCTCGTGGGCATGCCAGAGGGTCGGTGGCAGGGGCAGTCCCGGCCCGGCGGCACCCGCATGATAGACCCAGGTCCACCACAGGGTGGAGAGCACGGCGAATACGCCGGCCAGCAGGAAGAAGGGGCGAAAGCCCAGGTGCAGCAGGGAGATGCGGTAATCGCCCGGTTGCTCGATGGTCAGCATGTGGTCCTCCGGCCGGTGTCGTTCCGGGGCGGACGGTCGACGAGGCTACCCCGGTGGCGCCATTGATAACATGTATGGGGAATAGATGTTAGTGCCGATTCATCGGAGCCTGATCAGCATCAAGGACCGGCCCGCCTGTTCATCGGGACAGGCCGGAAGCGGCTGCGCAGGCATCGGGGAAGCGCCTACAGGGTGAACGTGAAGCCGTCCACCAGCACGCCGGGCAGGCGGGCGCTGGTGTGGCAGCGGCGTTCGTAGGTGGCGTTGTCGAGGATGTGTTCCCGCTCGCGGGTGATGGCCTCCAGCCGGTCACCGAGGATGTGAAACAGGCTCTCGTCGAAGCGCATCACGTTCACCGGTGCCACTGGCCGCCCGTCCTCCACCCAGAGGCAGGCATATCGCGTCATGCCCGTGATGCGGCAGTGGTTGCGGTCGGAGTAGTTGCAGTACCACAGGTTGCTGATCAGCACGCCGGTGCCGAGCGCCTCGG
>SKOF01000108.1 GCA_007120155.1 Thioalkalivibrio sp.
GAGGGCGCGAACCAATGCGGTGCGCGGGCAGTTGTCCTGGTATTGCCTGGATTACTGGGCCCGGGAGCTGGGAGTGGACATCATGTCCCTGAAGCGCGAGATCATTCACCTGATCTCCGTGCATGAACACGTGGAACCGTTTCTCGACGCGGTCAGGCGCAGCGGTCGCCAGGTCATGCTGGTGACCAACGCCCATCGGAACAGCCTGGATCTGAAGCTGGCCTGTACGGAAATCGGCTGTCACTTTCACCGGGTCGTCACTGCTCACGACCTGGGTTGCGCCAAGGAGGAACCCGGTTTCTGGGACAGGCTGCGCGAGAGCATTCCTTTCGACCCGGAGAGTTCCCTGTTCGTGGATGACAACCTGGCGGTGCTGCGCGCCGCCCGCGACTACGGCATCGCCCACCTCAGGGCCGTCAGGCGCCCCGATTCCCGTGGTGACGAGGTGGAGACCGGCGAGTTTCCCGCGATCGGTGACTTCAGGGAGTTAGGGACCCCCTGAAGTGCGAAGTGTGAATTGGGAAGTGCGAAGTAAAAGGCCTTTCATTCCCACTTCCCACTTCCCACTTCCCACTTCCCACTTCCCTCACCCCCTCTCCCATCGTTTGAACCGCTTCCTGCAGTACTTGAGCAGCGACGCATAGTCCGGAAAGTAGAGATCAAAGCCGTCCTCTGCGGGCGCATCGAACTCGCAGTAGTCGTTGGAATGCTCCCGGCAGATCTCGGGGCGCACCTCGTAGATGCCGCATCGTCCGTCCGGCTGGAGGTGCGAGCATCGGGCCTCCACCAGCAGGTACCAGCCATCCTCGTCCTTGTAGGCGCATACGTTCTCGTGAGACACCTGCCACAGGAGATGTTCGAAGTCGTACTTCGAGCGCGGTGTGTCGATCTCCTGGGTGATATAGGTGCAGCACTTGGAGTTGGTGCAGAAATCACACTTGTTCTCCGGCGTGATTTTCACGCCCGGTGCGGGACGTACGGGAATGTCTGCCAGTCGGTTCATGACGGTCTCACTGCGGGTCGGTCACGGGGGTGGTATGGGCAGGCATGATAACCAAGTCGGCGGATCATGTCCCACGCGGGGGATGGCGGTAGAGTGTGGGGTCTTCAATGCCTGCCGCCCTGAACGCGGCACGCCGGTGGCGGCACTGGGGGCACGCACCGCAATGGCGTTCATGCCCCAGCAGGCAACTCCAGGTCTCCGCGAAGGTCACGCCCAGTTCATGCCCGAGCCGGATGACCCCGGCCTTGTCCAGATCGATGAGCGGCGTGGCGACCTCGAGTCCGGGCTGCAGGGTATCCACGAGCGCGGCGAAAGCTTCGAGAAACGGCGGCGACGCGCTGGGGTAGGCGTCCGTGTCCTCCCGGTTCAGCGCCAGCGCCACCCGGCCGATACCGCCCCTGCCCGCATAGCTCACCGCCAGGGCCAGCATGACCAGGTTTCGATGGGGCAGGGGCACGTGGGGCCGTTTCTCCAGGCCATCGCGAAAGGTTTCGCCCGCGGCCGAGAGGTCAAGGTGGACCGGCTCCAGCCCGTGATGGGCGCACAGCCGGTCCGCAGCACGCGCCTCCTGCCGTGCCGCCCGTTGGCCGTAGTCCACCACCAGCGGTGTCACGGGACGTTCGGCCGCCTCCCGGGCCAGCAATGTGGCGCTTTCGATGCCGCCACTGAGCAGCAACAGGGAACCGGCAGCCTGTCCGGGACTCGAAATTGACAAGGATGCCCCCATATTGGAACCAAACGGCTACAGAGCGCGAGGTACCGCAACTCATGAATCAGGCAGCTTTCAGTATCGGACAGATCATACATCACCGCCTGTTCGGCTATCGGGGCGTGGTGGTGGATGTGGATCCCGATTTTCAGGGTACCGAGGAGTGGTACGAATCCATGGCGCACAGCCGCCCGCCCCGGGACGAACCCTGGTATCACGTGCTGGTGGACGGTCAGCCGGTGCAAACCTATGTGGCGCAGCGCAACCTGGAACTGGGGGACGCGAGCGCCCCCATCGAGCACCCGCATACGGAGGCGTATTTCAGCGGTTTCGAGAACGGCAGTTACCGCGCCCGGGCACAGATCAACTGAAGGCGGGTACGGTGCTGGACCGCATCAGGCGCTTCTTCGACCAGCATATCGTGGCGGAACTGCGCGACGCTTCGGCGCCGCGCTCCGGCCGGGGTAGCGGTGGGTATCCGGACCATGCACTGCACCTGGCCACGGCCGCCCTGCTGCTGGAGGTCAGCCGGGCCGATTTCCATGTGCACGACAAGGAACTGGCTGCAATTGCCGGCATACTTCAGCGCCAGTTCGATTTTGGCGATGACGAAACCCGCGACCTCCTGGAGGTCGCCCGCTCGGAAAGTGACGAGATGCTCTCGCTGCATCCGTTCGTGCGGCTGATCAACGAGCATTTTGATGGTCAGGGCCGCGCGCGCATCATCGAAGACCTGTGGCGCGTGGCCTATGCGGACGGCAAACTGGACAAGTACCAGGAATACACGGTGCGCAAGATCACCGACCTCCTCTACGTGCCGCATTCGGTCTACATCCGTGCGAAGCTCAAGGCGGAGGAGGGTGTCAGGGACAGGATACGAGAGGCAGGAGACAACTGACGCCAGGCACGGATCTTCTTGTGTCCTGTTTCCGGTACTTGCGACTGAACGATCGGGCCCGGCAGCGCCGGGCCCCAATATTCAGCCGCAGTGGTCTTAAATCATGTCTTTCAGGTTCTTGAGCGGCAGGACCTTGACCACCTTACGGGCCGGCTTGGCCTTGAACATCATTTCTTCGCCGGTGGCGGGGTTACGGCCCTTGCGAGCCTTGGTGGCGGGCTTCTTGACCACCTTGATCTTGAGCAGGCCGGGCAGGGTGAACATGCCCACGCCCCGGGGTTTCACGCTCTTCTGGATCAGGCCCTGCAGGGAGTCCAGAGCGGCGCCGACGTCCTTCTTGCTCAGGCCGGTTTCGCCGGCGATGTGGGTGAGGATCTCGGTCTTGGTGGGTGGCTTCTGGGCCGCGGAGGCGGCGGCCTTGGTCTTCGTCGCGGTCTTCTTCGCTGCCATGGGGTGGCTCCCTGTTGGAGCGC
>SKOF01000590.1 GCA_007120155.1 Thioalkalivibrio sp.
AGCCAGTGGCGTGGGTGAGGGGAGGCAGGGGGCTCTTTTATCCCCCCGACGCAGAGCGGGTGGGGGTGTGCTGGGAGGGGCTGGCGGTGGTGTCCGTAGGGGAGGCGGCGGCGGCGTGTCGGGCGGCGGATAAGCTGCTGCGGAGCGGGGCGTTCGGGCTGGTGGTGGTGGATCTGATGGGGGCGCGGGGGCGGCCGCCGCAGCCGCTGCTGGGGAGGTTGCAGCGGTTGGCGGAGGTGCATGAGAGCGGGCTTTTATTTTTGACGTCGTCGTCGTCGGGAGAGCCGTCGCTCTCGTCGCTGGTGTCGTTGCGAGTGGAGGCCCGGTGGGAGCGAGCGGAGGCACGGGGGCTGCGGGCAGCGGCGGTGGTGATCAAGGATAAGCGTCGGGGACCGGGGGCCTCGGTGGCGGAGGACTACGATGGACCGATGGGCTTGCGTTGACGCGTTCTCATTCCCTCTGCAGGTGCTGCTAGCCGAGGAGCCGGAGTGGTTGCCTCATCCGGTGGCGGTGCTGGATCGGGAGCATCCGCAGGGGCGGCTCTTGTGGTTGAACCGACACGCCCGCCAGGCGCGCCTGACGGTGGGGATGCGGTACGGGCAGGCCTTGGCGCTGGTGCCCCATCTGCGGGCGAGGGCTGTAGAGGAGGCGTCGCTCTTGCCGCGCGCGGAGCGGATCGCCCTGCGGTTGCAGGAGTTTTCGCCGCGGGTGGAGCGGGATAAGGAGCGCCCGGGGCTCTTCTTTCTGGACGCGTCGGGGTTGGGGCAGGTGTATCCGGAGTGGTCGGGGTGGGTGGAGGCGATGCGGGCGCGGCTCTTGGCAGAGGAGGGGGTGCGAGTAGTGGTGGTGGTGGGGTTTACGCGGTTTGGGACCTTCGCGGTAGCGCGGGCGACGGGGCGGTCCGGGGTGTTCGCGTCGCCTGAGGATGAGCGGCGGGACGCCGGGGCGGTGGCGCTGGCGAAGCTGGATCTGGGGCCCACGGCGCTGGAGCTGACGCGGCGGCTGGGGATCACCACCGTGGAGGAGCTGATGGCGTTGCCGCCGGAGAGCCTGCGGCGTCGTCTGGGGCCGCAGATCTATGGGCTCTACCGGCGGGCCCGGGGGGATCTGCGGGAGCCGCTGGAGAGCTTCGAGAGGCGGGAGCTACCAGCGACGGTGGAGCACCTGGATCATGAGGAGGAAGATCGGGAGCGCCTGCTCTTTTTGCTGAAGCGGAGCGTGCACGGGCTCCTGAAGGAGTTGGAGGAGAGCGGGGAGAAGCTGGTGGCGTTGGAGATTCTGTTGGGGCGGCGGGGAGCGGAGTCGTTGGAGGTGTTGATCCAGCCGGCGGCGCCCACGGTGGACGCAGCGCTCTTGATGGATCTGGTGCGTCTGCGGTTGGACACCCTGGAGCTGGCGCCGGGTGTCTCGGAGGTGTCGATGCGGGCTCGCGGGGAGCGGACGGTGAAGGAGCAGCTGCACCTCTTCGCGGAGGCACCTCGCCGGGATCCGGCGGCGGCCAACCGGGCGCTGGCGCGGCTGCGGGCGGAGTTTGGCGACGAGGCGGTCTGCCGAGTGGTGTTGGAGGAGGGACACCTGCCGGAGCGGCGCTTTGAGCTGGTGCCCACGTCGGGGGTGGCGCTGCCCGAGGCGTCGTCAGCGCCGGTGCCGTCGATCGCGGTGCGGCGCTTTTATCCGACCCCGCAGAGGCTCGCGGGGCCACCGCGGGCGGAGCGGGCAGCGGGGCCCCACGTGCTCTGCGGCGGGTGGTGGGTGCGGGAGGTGCGCCGGGAGTACCACCTGATCGAGACGGCGGATCAGCGCCTGCTCTGGGTGTTCTACGATCATGCTCGTCAGCGCTGGTATCTCCATGGCGAGTTCTGAGTATGTGCCGCTCTCGGTGCGGTCGAATTATTCGTTTTTGGAGGGCGCGAGCCACCCGGAGGAGCTGGTGGAGGCGGCGGCGGCGCTGGGGTTGGGGGCGATGGCGCTCAGCGATCGGGACGGGCTCTACGGGGTGGTGCGGGCGCATGAGGAGGGGCGAGCCCGGGGTGTTAAGGTGATCGTGGGGTCGCGGATCACCGTGGAGGATGGGACGACGATCCAGCTCCTGGCGATGTCGAATCAGGGGTATCGAAATCTCTCAGGGCTGATCACGCGGGGGAGACTGCGGAGTGAGAAGGGGCAGAGCCAGGTGAGCTGGGAGGAGGTGTGCGCGGCGGCGCCGGAGCTCCTGGCGTTGTGGGGGGGGCGCGAGAGCTTGTTGGTGAGGGATGAGCGCCCCGACGAGGTGGCGGGGCGCCTGCGGGAGGCCTTCGGGGACAGGCTCTACGCGCTCTTGACGCGGCATTATCGGGAGGAGGAGGACCGGCGCCTGCCCCTGCTGCTGGCGCGGGCGGAGCGCTACGGTTTATCGAAGGTGGCGGCCGTGGAGACCCTCTATCATGAGCCGTCACGGCGGCGGCTGCAGGACGTGCTGACTTGTATTCGCCACAGCGTATGTCTGGACGAGGCGTCCCGTTATCTGGAGCCCAACGCCGAGGCGGCGCTCCTGTCGAAGGAGTCCTTCGCCCGGCGGTTCCGGGAGCACCCTGGGGCGGTGGCGCGGACCCTCGAGGTAGCGGAGCGGTGTGCCTTCTCGATGAGCGATCTGCGGTATCGGTACCCCCTGGGGGATCTGCCGCCCGGTCATGACGCCGACAGCTACTTAAGAGAGCTGTCGATCCGGGGGGCGCGCCGACGCTACGGGGCGCCGCTGCCTCAGAAGGTAGAGGATCAGCTGGTGCGAGAGTTCGCGATCATCGCCGACCTGGGGGTGGCGGGGTACTTTTTGACGATGCGGGAGATCGTGGACTTCTGCGAGGAGCGGGGAATCCTGTGCCAGGGGCGGGGGTCGGCGGCCAACTCCATCGTCTGCTATTGCCTGGGGATCACGGCGGTGGATCCCGTGGGGCTGGGGCTCTTATTTGAGCGATTTGTGTCCCGGGAGCGGGCGGAGCCGCCGGATATCGATCTGGACATCGCGCACCAGCGGCGGGAGGAGGTGATCCAGCACGTCTACGAGCACTACGGGCGGGAGCGGGCGGCCATGGTGGCCAACG
>SKOF01000446.1 GCA_007120155.1 Thioalkalivibrio sp.
CCCGCCCCGTCGGGGGCGAACAGGTTCGAGACGAAGTCCGCCTGGTCTTCGTCGGAATGGACCACGCCCAGCGTGCCGAAGCCGTTGAACGTGAACCGTGAGGAATCCGTTTCGTCCGACCATGCGGCGGCTGGATGCACCAGCACCGTGACCGCCAGCACGGTTGCCTTGGCCAGCCTTCCCATCACCTAACCTTCCCCACCTTCCCTCGTGCGCACTCCTGGAAGGTAGCACAACCGCACGGATTTCCCGGCAAACGGCGATCGCAAGGCTGCTGCTGTCGTGGCCGACCTGTTCTCCAGGTCTTTTGCATCAAATACCAGAAAACGGGGTCCGGGGGCCACGCCGGCAAGACAAACGCCACCAAGCCCCTTTCCCGGCCTTGGGCCTGGCAAACGGCACCGGCACAATGAAGCCCCACCCAAGGAGGCCGATGCCGCGAGGCGTCGGAATGGACCATGGACCTGCCAGATCTGCACCTCGTCAGTTTTCCTGTCTGTCCGTTTGTACAACGCAGCCTGATCACGCTGCGGTACAAGGAGTTGCCTCACGAGATCACCTACATCAGTCTGGCCGACCCGCCTGAATGGTTTCTCGAGCGTTCTCCCCTTGGAAAAGTGCCGATTCTCGTCGTGAACCAGAACACGGTCGTATTCGAATCCGAAGTCATCAACGAATACGTCGATGAGCTCGCGCCGCCGTCACTGCTTCCGGAGGATCCGCTGGCCAGGGCGCAGGCGCGTGCCTGGATCGAGTTCCTGTCCGAGCAAACGGCGGTGTTGCACCGCTGGATGCTGGCGGGCGACGAGGACGCCGCCGTTCAGGCTCGCGAGCAGGCCTGCGCCGGTCTGGAGCGCCTGGAAGCACTCGTGGCGAGCGATCCGCTGTTCACCGAACGTGAATTCTCGTTGATGGACGCGGCCCTCGCGCCCTTGCTGATGCGCTATACGCTGGTGCGCGATCCAGCCAGTCCCTGGGATCCAGAGGCCTTTCCACATCTGGCGGCGCGCTGGGAGCGCCTCGGCCGGCTCCCGGCCGTGCGCGAGTCGGTTCGCGAGGACTTTGCCCTGCGCCTGGCCGATTTCCTGGAGAGCAAGGGGGGTGTGATCGTGCCGCGCCTGACCACCTTGCTGCGCGACCAGTAGGAAACACCGAAGAGGGATCTCCATGAGCTTGTTGCCGGAGGATCTCCTCTTCCTCTGGCCGATCGCGTAGTCGCGGGGCAATCGGTTTATTGGTGAGGGTTGAAGCCCCGGTGGCGCAGGAAGGCCTTCTCCAGTTCGACGAGGGTAAACAGGACGATACCGAATACGAGGATGCGGGCCCATTCCTCCAGGCCAATGGCGGTGGTGCCGAACAGAAACTGCAGTGGCGGGGCATAGGTGAACAGTGCCTGCAGGACGATCAGGACGCCGACGGCGATCAGAACGGGGCGGCTGCCCAGAAGGCCCTCGCGGTTGAACGCCGGTTCCAGGATGTAGCGGCTGTTGAACAGGAAGAACAACTGGCCCATCACCAGCGTGTTGATGGCGACGGTGCGTGCAAACTCGTCGGGCACCCCCTGCTGTTCCAGCCACAGGAAGTGGCCGAAGGTGCCGGCCACCAGCAGCACCGACACGAAGCTGATACGCCAGAGCAGGAAGCCGGACAGCAGTGGGGTGTTCGGCGGACGGGGTGGGCGCTGCATCACGCCGGGTTCGGTGGGCTCGAAGGCGAGCGCCAGGGCCAGCGTGACCGCGGTGACCATGTTCACCCACAGCACCTGCACCGGGGTCAGCGGCAGTGTCAGGCCCAGCAGGATCGCCGCGACGATGGTGAACGCCTGCCCGCCGTTGGTGGGCAGCAGGAACAGGATGGCCTTCTTCAGGTTGTCGTAGACCGTGCGACCTTCCTCCACCGCGTGGGCGATGGAGGCGAAGTTGTCGTCGGCCAGTACCATCTCCGAGGCCTCGCGCGCGGCCTCGGTCCCCTTGATGCCCATGGCGACCCCGACATCCGCGCGCTTGAGCGCCGGGGCGTCGTTGACGCCATCGCCGGTCATCGAGACCACCTGGTGGTCGGACTGGATCGCCTTCACCAGGCGCAGCTTGTGTTCCGGGGTGGCGCGCGCGAACACGTCCACGCGATGCGCGAGGTCGACCAGGTCGTCGTCGGAGGTCTGTTCCAGCTCGTGGCCGGCGATCACGCCGGCCTCGGTGGCGATGCCCAGCTCGTCGGCGATCGCGCGAGCGGTGACGCCGTGGTCGCCGGTGATCATCTTTACGCGAATGCCGGCGGCCTGGCATTCGGCCACCGCCTGAATCGCCTCGTCGCGCGGCGGGTCCATGATCCCGCAGACTGCGATCAGGGTCAGGCCGCCGTCCTCGATGTCCGGAAACTCCAGGGTATTCCTGCCGGGATCGGCATTCTTCGCGGCCACCGCGAGCAGGCGCTGGCCGCGCGCCGCGACTGCGTCCATCCACTCCTGCCAGTGTGCGTGGTCGAGCGGCTGGTCGCCGTCCAGGGTGCGCTGTTGGCTGCATACCGCGAGGACCCGTTCCGGGGCACCCTTCAGGTAGATGACCCGGTTGTCCTTCTGGTGATCGTGGTGCAGGGTGGCCATGAACTTGTAGGAGGACTCGAACGGGATCACGTCGTCGCGTGCAAAGCGTTCGCTCATGTCCTTCTGATCCATGCCGGCCTTGAGTGCGGCGGCAACCAGTGCGCCCTCGGTCGGATCGCCCTCCATCACCCAGCGTTCGCCCTTGCGGTAGATCTCGGCGTCGTTGCACAACAGGATCGCGCGCAGGGCCTCCTCCAGTACCGGGTGCGCCTCGGGCTCGACCTCCTCCCCGGCGCGCGTGAAACCGCCGTGGGGCTCGTAGCCGACCCCGCCGATCTCGAACTCGTCGTTGGCCGTGACCACACTCTTCACGGTCATCTCGTTGCGCGTCAGGGTGCCGGTCTTGTCGGAGCAGATGGTGGTGACCGAGCCGAGGGTCTCGACTGCCGGCAGACGCCGGATGATCGCATTGCGCGCCGCCATGCGCTGTACGCCGATCGCCAGGGTGATGGTCATGATCGCGGGCAGG
>SKOF01000111.1 GCA_007120155.1 Thioalkalivibrio sp.
GCAGCTTCAGATCCAGTTCGTCGCGCACGCGCTCGCGCTGCTCCGTGGTGAGCCCGTCCCACTTGTTGATGGCCACCACCAGGGCGCGCCCCGCTTCCAGCACCACGCCCAGCAGGTGGGCATCCTGGTCCGAGATTCCCTCCCGGGCGTCCAGCACCATCACCACCACATGGGCGGCGTCGATGGCCTGCAGGGTCTTCACCACGCTGAACTTCTCCACCGCTTCATGGACCCGGGCGCGGCGGCGCACGCCGGCGGTATCGATCAGCGTGTAGGCCTGTCCGTCCCGTTCAAAGGGGATGAAGATGCTGTCGCGGGTGGTGCCGGGCACCTCCGTGGCCACCACCCGTTCCTCCCCCAGGATGCGGTTGATGAGCGTGGATTTGCCGGCATTGGGCCGGCCCACGAAGGCAATGCGGATGCCGGGCCAGCGCTCCGCCTCGGCCTGCGGATCCTCCGCCTCCGGCAGCAGCGCGCGCACCGTCTCCATCAGCCCGGCCACGCCCCGACCGTGTGACGCCGCGATCGGCACCGGCGCGCCGAACCCCAGGGCGTGGAACTCGGCCATGGCCTGATCGGGGTCCACGCCGTCGGTCTTGTTCACCACCACCACGACGGTCTTGCCTTGGGTGCGAAGTGACCGGGCGATGGCGTCATCGGCGGCTGTCAGCCCCTCGCGCCCGTCGACCATGAACAGCACCACGTCGGATTCGGCAATGGCCTGTCGGGTCTGGCGGGCCATCAGGTCGTCCAGGGTTTCCGCCTCGCCGGACAGGCCCCCGGTGTCCACCACCATGTAAGCAAAACCGCCCACCCGGCCGGGACCGTACTGACGGTCGCGGGTCAGCCCCGGGAAATCCGCCACCAGGGCGTCCCGGGACCGGGTGAGCTGGTTGAACAGCGTGGACTTGCCCACGTTGGGGCGGCCCACCAGGGCGATGACGGGGAGCATGACGTTGTCAGTGGTCCGTCGTCAGTGGCCGGTTGTGAAGGGAAACATGCTTGACCTCACTCGTCACCGGCGCGGCGGGCACGGCGGCGGTCGTCCAGGGTGACGGCGGCGAGACGGCCGCCCTGGCCCAGCACATAGAGCCGGTCTTCATGAAGGATGGGTCGCGCCATGACGCCGGAGGAATCCACCTGCATGCGGCCCACCAGACTGCCGTCCTCCCGGGACATCCAGTGCAGGTAACCCTGGTAATCACCCACCACCACGTAGTCGCGCCACACCACCGGCGGCGTCAGGCGGCGCAGGCGGAGCTGGTCCTGCTGCCAGAGCCCGACACCTCCATTGCGGTCCAACCCCCAGACATGATCCTCGGCGTCGGTGACGAATATCCGGTCTCCATCCACGGCGAGGCCCCGGTAGGAGGAGAATTCACGATCCCAGACAATACGCCCGTCGGTCACGCTCATGGCGGCAAGCCGGCCCTGATATGACACTGCGTAGACCCGGCCGTCGACCACGTCGATATGGCCATCCACGTCCACCATGCGTTCCAGTTCGGAACGCCCGGTCGGCATCGCGAGCACGGTTTCCCAGAGCACATTACCGCGCCCCAGGCCGAAACTGACGACGCGGCCGTTGTCGAATCCCACCAGCACACGGCCCGGCACCATCACGGGTTGGCCCACACCACGCAGGCTCAGGGCCGGGGTGGTGCGCCCGGCCAGCCAAACCGGCTCGCCGGTTTCCGCATTCAGTGCATGCACACGCCCGTCGTTGGTGCGGGCGATCAGCCGGTCCTGGGCCACCGTGGAGAGCGCCATGACTTCGCTGGACAGCTGCCGCCGCCAGAGCAGTTCACCGGATTCCATGGCCAGGGCGATCACGACACCCTTGGCGGTACCGACTGCCACGATCCCCCCACCACCGCCCACACCGCCGGTGATGGCCTCGTTCAGGCTGGTGGACCAGCGCTGCCGGCCGTCCTCCAGATTCACTGCCGTCACCTGCCCCTGTGCGTCGGTGACATAGAGTGCATCCTCGTGAAGCATGGGTTCCAGGTGCACATAGAAGCGCCCCGTGCCGTCCCCCGTATTGCGTTCCCAGACCGACGACGGTGACAGGGCCGCCTCGTAGTCCGGAAGGGGCGCAGGCGGCTCCGTGGTGTCCCGCTGGAACAGGCCGCAGCCGCCCAGGAACAGTGTGGACAGGACCAGGCCTGCTAGAAAACCGGTGCGATGAGCAGCGATCATGCGCCTGCGCCCACGGCCAGCGCGGCAACCTCATCGCGCTTCATCTGCAGATATTCCGTGCCGCCCGCCGAGGCACCCATGGCACGGTCGTAGGCCTGCAGCGCGCGGGCGTAATCGCCCTGTGCCCGATGGACGTCTCCCCGCAGTTCCTCCACCAGCGCCTCAAATCCGGGAGGCGCAGAAGTCTCCTGCACCAGGGACAGCGCATCGCCGGGGCGCTCTCCGGCCACCAGCAAACGGCCCAGTCTCACTCTCGCCAACCATTCCACCTCTGCGCTCCGCGCGTTCTCGATCGCCCAGCGAAGGCTTTCCTCGGACCGTGCCAGGTCACCGCGGCTCGCTTCGAGATGGGCCAGTTCCATGGCGGCCATGGCTGCGTAAGGCGTGCGGGCGTAATCTGCCTTCAGTGTTTCCGCATGGCGGCGCACCTCGACCACGTTGCCCTGCCGGGTCGCCTGGTGGACAGCCATGTAGATGTCCGAGGCCTGCTCCGCCCGGCTCTCGCCGAGGTCCACCCAGTAACGCCAGCCGAACAGGCCCGCCAGGCCGAGTACGATACCGGCAATCACGGACGTGCCGTTCTCCTTCCACCAGCGCTTGATGGCCTCGACCTTTTCCTCGTCTGTGGTGTATTCGGTCACTGGGTGTTCTCCGTATTGAATTCAATCGACTTTCAGCCACACAGGTCACAGAGAGAACAGGATTCACTGGCCATCCGGATTCTTCCCCGCCCAGGAACTCGGCATGGCGCCCTGAATGAATCCCGAGAATCTCCGTGTTCTCTCTAGGTCTCCGTGACCTCTGTGTCCCCTGTGGCAGAAAAAGGTTCGGGCTGGCGCACGGGTTCCACGCACTCCATCCTGCCGCGCAGATACTCCACGAGGGCTTCCCGGGGCACCGTCTCCTGTTCGCCGCCCCCCTCGCGCAGCGGCTTGACGCCGATGGTGCCCTCCGCCAGTTCCGACTCGCCGAGAATCAGGGCCAACCGTGCGCCGCTGCGGTCCGCGCGCCGGATCTGCGCCTTGAAACCCCCGCCGCCCCCGTTCACCACCAGGCGCAGGCCCGGCAGGGCGTCACGCAGCCGCTCCGCCAGGCGCAATCCTTCCGCCAGAGTGCCCTCTCCCGCCAGCACCAGATAGGCGTGGGGCACCGGGGAAGGCGGCCGGGTACCCGCCGCTTCGATCATGGCCAGCAGGCGCTCCAGCCCCATCGCAAAACCCGCCGCAGGCGTGGCGCGGCCGCCCAGTTGTTCCACCAGGCCGTCGTATCGCCCTCCCGCGCACACGGTTCCCTGGGCCCCCAGGGTGTCGGTGATCCATTCGAACACAGTCCGGCAATAGTAATCGAGTCCGCGAACCAGTGCCGGATTCACCGTGAATTCGATACCGGCCGCCGTCAGGAGTGTCTGCAACTGCTCGAAATGCTCGCGGGACGCGGGATCCAGATGATCCAGGAGGCTCGGCGCGCTTCGGATCGCATCACGCAGGGCCGGATTCTTGCTGTCCAGGATGCGCAGGGGGTTCGTGTAAAGCCTGCGCCGCGCATCCTCATCGAGTGCATCAGCATGGGACTCGAAGTGCTTCACCAGCAGTTCACGGTAGGCGGCACGCGCCTCACCGGAGCCCAGGGAATTGATCTCCAGGCGCACGTCACGGATGCCCAGCAGGCGCCAGAGACGCGCCGTCATGAGGATGAGTTCGGCATCCACGTCCGGGCCTTCCATGCCGAAGGTCTCCACGCCGATCTGGTGGAACTGTCGGTAACGGCCCTTCTGGGGGCGTTCGTGCCGGAACATGGGGCCCAGGTACCAGAGCCGCTGCTGCTGGTTATGCAGGAATCCGTGCTCTATACCGGCGCGTACGCAGCCGGCCGTGCCCTCGGGCCGCAGGGTCAGGCTGTCGCCGTTGCGGTCCTCGAACGTGTACATCTCCTTTTCGACGATGTCCGTAACCTCGCCGATGGAACGGGCGAACAGCTCCGTCTGCTCCACGATGGGCATACGAACTTCCCGATAGCCGTAGCCGGACAGCAGATCGCGGGCGATGGTTTCGAGATGCTGCCAGCCGGCGCTGTCCTCGGGCAGCACGTCGTGCATGCCGCGGATGGATTGCAGGGTTTTTGCCATGTCGATGGGATCGTATTCGAGTTCAGATATTATCGCGCCGCCGGGCACTCGCAGGTAAGGATCACCGGGACCGCTCCAGGACAAATCGGGCCGTATTGTCCGAGCGGGTGTGGGGCGATGGATCGTAGGCCTGGTCGTTGATGCGCACCCGCACCCCCGGTGCGTTGCCCAGAAACACCCGGAAAGGTGCCACACCGGACAGCTGCCGCTCTGTCCCGTCGCGCATCAGCCCCACCAGCAGGCGTGCATCGGTGGCATCGTGAATCTCCACCCAGGAATCATCCACAAACGTCAACGACAGGCTGTCCGGCCCGTCTGCGGCAGGTGGCAGGCCGTTCCCGGGGATTTCGGGCTCGCTTTCCGCCACCGGTGGCGCGGGTTCGGCTTCCGGCGGGGCCGCTTCCGGCGTCCCCCGCTCGACGATCTGCGCTTCCCGTTCCGGCTCCGGGTCCATGCCCCGGTCTCCGATCACCGGTGGCGGACCGATATCCGGCAAGGGCTCGGCACGGGGCTCCGGTGGCACCTCTTCACCCGGCATGGTGACCGGCGGCTCCTCCCGCGGGGAGAGGGGCGCACGGGGGGGGTCCTCCAGGAGGATGCGATCCGAATTGACGCCGGGCAACACACTGACCTCGGCCTGACGCTCATACCAGCCGTACGCGATGAGCACCACAACTGCCGCGAGGATCACCACACCGAACACATACGGTGCCCTGCGGTGCCCGCGCCGGGCCGCGACGACCCCGGGCCCGCCAGTTACCGGCGGGGTATCCAGCTTTGGCTCACGCAGGCCCTGGGCGTCGAACGCCGCGATCAGGGGTTCCGGATCCAGGTCCAGGGCGCGGGCGGCAGCGCGCAGGTAGCCCCGCACGTAAGCGGGTACCGGAAGCGCATCGAAATGATCCGTTTCCAGGGCCTCCACCATGGAGACATTCAGGTGCAACCGGTCGGCCAGGTCCTGCTGGCTGAGACCGGCGCGTTCCCGTGCTTCCCGTATGCGGCCCCCCGGCCCTGCGATCACGTCGTGATCGGCAACCTCGTCAGTGCTGTGGATCCGCTCATCGGCCACGGCGTTCCAGCTCCAGCAAACGGGCTGTCTCGCGCGAATCCGGGAAGCGATCCTTCAGGCGCACCGCGCAGTTGCCCGCACCCTCCCGGTCGCCCAATGCCGTCTCCGCCCGGAAGCAGAGCCACAGGGTCTCGGCAGTGTGCTCCCGATGCTCTCGGAAGCGCTGAAGGTAGGCGCGGGTCTGCAGGAATCGCTCGTCGTCGAAGGTCAGGCGCGCCATCTCAAGCAGGGCGGGCGTGTAGTTGGGGTTGTTGTCGAGCGCGCGGCGGAGGCGCTCCTCGGCCTCCTTCGGCTTTCCGGCCTCCAGAAAACAGACCCCGGCATTGGTCAGGGCATGCTCCGGCGTCGGGTAATAGGGATTGGCCAGTGCCTTGCTGAATGCGTCCTGGGCCTCGTCCAGACGTTCCGTTCCGCACAGGAAGGCGCCGAAACTGTTCCAGGTGAAGGAGTCATCCGGATCCAGTTCAGTGGCGCGGCGGAAGGAACGCTCCGCCTCCCGTTCATTGTTCAGCCGCACCTGAAGCATCGCGAAGGCGCTGTGGGCCCGGGCATAGTCGGGCGCCATATCCAGGGCACGCGCGAGGTTGGTACGCGCCTGCTCCAGGTTGTTGTTGGCCAGGTAGTGCAGGCCGAGGTCCACGTTGATCTCTGCGCCCTGCCGCGCTCGGTCGCGATCCTGCAATGTGGCCTGTGTCGCGCATCCGGCGAGAAATACCAGCATCAGGCCGGCTGCCAGCCAGTAACGGATCACGACACTCATGAAGGGCTCCCGGCACTGCCTTCCAGCCTTGCGAATCGCAGTTCCCGGCGGCTTCGATCGGCCACCTTGCCCACAAGCTGCCCGCAGGCGGCATCGATGTCGTCGCCCCGGGTGCGCCGGGTGATGGTGGTATAGCCCGCCTGGGCGAGCATGTCCTGGAATCTCGCAATCGCGGCGTCGCGGGAACGACGATAGCGGGTTTCCGGAAACGGGTTGAACGGGATCAGGTTCACCTTGCAGGGGACGTCGCGCAACAGCCGGATCAGCTCGCGTGCATGGGCCGGGCTGTCGTTGATACCGTCCAGCATCACATACTCGAAGGTGATGCGCTGGTGATGACGTTCCTCGCGCACGTAGCGCCGGCAGGCACCCAGCAGTTCCGCAATGGGATACTTGCGGTTGATCGGTACCAGCTGATCCCGCAAGGCATCGTTGGGCGCGTGCAGGCTGACGGCCAGGGCCACGCCCAGTGTGTCCTTGAGCCGATCCATGGCGGGCACGATCCCCGAGGTGCTCAATGTCACCCGCCGTTTGCTGAGCCCGTAGGCATTGTCGTCCAGCATCAGGCGCATGGCATCCACCACCGCATCGAAATTCAGCAGCGGCTCACCCATGCCCATGAGTACCACGTTGCTCACCACACGCGGCGGTGTCCTGCCGTCGGCTGCGGGTGCGGGCGCCAACCTGCGGTTGGCCAGCCACAACTGACCGATGATCTCGGCGCGGGTGAGATTGCGATTGAAACCCTGCCGCGCAGTGGAACAGAACGTGCAGTCCAGGGCACAGCCCACCTGGGAGGAGATGCACAGCGTACCGCGATCCTTCTCGGGAATGAACACGGTTTCAATGCAGTTGCCGTCGTCCAGCCGCAGCAGCCACTTGTGGGTGCCATCGGAGGCGGCCTGGTCGTAGACCACCTCCGGGGCGCGCACCTCGGCCATCACGGCAATCCGTTCACGCAATGCCCTGGACAGATCCGTCATCGCTGCGAAGTCCGCGGTGCCGTGCTGGTGAATCCATTTCATCACCTGCACAGCGCGAAAAGGCTTCTCCCCCATGTCGGCGAAGAAGCCTTCGAGCTGTTGCCGGGTCATGCCCAGCAGGTTGGACCTTGCGCTTTCCGTCATCTGACTCTCGTTATCCGCGCCCGTGGGCACGGGCTTGGATGGTTCGCCCCGAAGCGGGCCATCCGCCAATCAGCGGGTGCGCGCGCAGATCTCGTCGGGCTTGAAGAAGAACTCGATCTCGTTGCGCGCCGTCTCGGCCGCATCGGAACCGTGCACCGCGTTCTCGTCAATGCTGCTGGCGAAATCGGCGCGGATGGTGCCCGGAGCCGCTTCCTTGGGGTTGGTGGCACCCATGATCTCGCGATTGCGTGCAACGGCGTTCTCGCCTTCCAGCACCTGGACCATGACCGGGCCGCTCATCATGAAGTCGACCAGGTCCTTGAAGAAGGGGCGCTCCCTGTGCACGGCATAAAAGCCTTCGGCCTGTTCACGGCTCAGATGCAGCATGCGTGCGGCGACGATGTGCAGGCCGGCCTTCTCGAAGCGGGCATAGATCTCGCCGATCACGTTCTTGGCGACAGCGTCGGGCTTGATGATGGAAAGCGTACGTTCGACGGACATTCAGGAAAACTCCGTGTGGATTGTGATCTGGGGTTCAAATGGCGCAAACCCGCGTAATGGCGCGGGTTTGCAGTAATTCGACTGGCGGATATCCGGTGACACACCGCGTGCTCCTTCCACCATGCTAACCCCCCATTCTACTCGCCCGTGCGGATACTGGCAACGAATGCAAGGATATGGACAGGGGACCGTGAAAGGGGGCGGGTCAACAGTGCCTCAATCCTCGTCCTTCTCACCCATCCAGGCGAGCTGGACCGCTTCCAGGATGCGTTCGCCGCAGTGCGCGGGATCATCGTCGAAGTCGGGCAACGCCATGATCCAGTTTCGCAGATCCACGAAATTCACCTGCCTGGGGTCCACGTCTGGATGCGCCTCGTCGAGGGCGATGGCGATATCCAGGGTGTCAGTCCACTTCATGGCTCTTCCTCCGGAACTCAGTGATTTTCCGAAACCTGGTTGATGGTGTAGCGGGGCAGCTCCACGACCAGGTCCGAGTCCTGAACCCGCGCCTGGCAGGACAGGCGCGACTCGGGCTCGAGGCCCCAGGCCTTGTCCAGCATATCCTCCTCGTCCTCGGTCGGGTCCTCCAGGGTTTCCCCGCCTTCCCGCACGTAAACGTGGCAGGTGGTGCAGGCACAGGATTTCTCGCACGCATGCTCGATCTCGATGCCGTTGGCGAGCGCGGCATCGCAGATGGTGGTGCCGGTGGGCACCTCGATAACGGCCCCCTCGGGGCAGATGTCCGCATGAGGGAGGAAGATGATCTGGGGCATTGGGTTCTGTTGTCCTTGAATTTCCGCTTGAATGACTGTTACTGGAATTCCTCGACCCGGTGACCGGCCATGGCCTTGCGGATGCTGGAATCCATGCGCCGCGCGACGAATCCCTCGCTGGCCTTCTCCACGGTCCGGATCGCCTGCCTGATGGCTTCGTGATCACCGTCCTGCCGGGCCGCCACCAGCTGCCCACGGGCCTGATCGATGACCTCGCGTTCCGCAGGGTCCAGCAGAGTGTCGCCGTCGGCCTCCAATGCCGAGTCCAGGGCCTCGATGACCCGGTCGGCCTCCACCTGCTGCTCGCGCAGCCGCCGGGCTTCCATGTCCTCCCGGGCGTGGCTCATGGAATCGCGGAGCATGGTTTCGATCTCCACATCGGTGAGACCGTAGGACGGCTTCACCTCCACGCCGGCCCGGGCGCCGCTGGTCTGCTCCACGGCGGTCACGTTGAGCAGGCCGTCGGCATCCACCTGGAAGGTCACCTGGATGCGCGCGGCGCCGGCGACCATGGGGGGAATCTCCCGCAGCGTGAACCGGGCCAGCGAGCGATTATGGTCCACCACGTCCCGTTCACCCTGGACCACATGCAGGGACATGGCGGTCTGGCCGTCCTTGAAGGTGGTGAACTCCTGAGCGCGCGCCACCGGGATAGTGGTATTGCGCGGGATGATGTGCTCCACCAGTCCGCCCATGGTTTCAATACCCAGCGACAACGGAATCACATCCAGCAGCAGCATCTCGTCGTCGGGCTTGTTGCCGGCCAGCACATCCGCCTGCAACGCCGCCCCCACGGCCACCACCCGGTCCGGATCGATATCCACATGGGGCTCGCGCCCGAAGAACTCCGCCACCCGGTCGCGCACACGGGGCACCCGGGTGGAGCCGCCCACCATGATCACTTCCATCACTTCATCGGCCTTCACCCCCGCATCGCGCAGGGCGCGGCGGCAGGCCGCAAGGGTCTTGTTGATGAGCGGATCGATGAGGCAGTTCATCTGTTCGCAGGTCATGCAGCCGTTCCAGACCTTTTCACCGGACATCCGGATGCGCAATTCCGCCTCGTCGCTGTCGGTGAGCGCCTCCTTGGCCGCGCAGGCATCCATCATCAACTGACGCATGCGCCCGTGGTCTGATTCACCGCCCATCCCGGCTTCCTGCATGATCCACTCGGCGATGGCCCGGTCGAAGTCGTCACCGCCAAGCGCGCTGTCACCTCCGGTGGAAAGCACCTGGAACACGCCGCGCGACAGGCGAAGGATGGAAATGTCGAAGGTGCCGCCGCCCAGGTCATAGACGGCGATCACGCCTTCCTGTCCCTTGTCCAGTCCGTACGCGATGGCTGCGGCGGTCGGTTCGTTGAGCAGGCGGAAGACGTTGAGACCCGCAAGCGTCGCGGCGTCCTTGGTGGCCTGGCGCTGCGCGTCATCGAAATATGCGGGCACGGTGACGACGGCACCCGTGAGTTCGCCGCCCAGGCTGTCCTCGGCACGCGCGCGCAGGGCCCGCAGGATCTCGGCGGACACCTCCACGGGCGTGACATCCCCGGCCACCGTGCGGATGCGGGGCACACCTCCCTCGCCCTCCACGAACTCATAGGGCACATGACCGTCGAGGGTCTTGAGGTCATTCACCCCCCGACCCATGAGGCGCTTCACCGATGCAATGGTGTTGAGAGGATCCAGCGCCGCACGGCGCTTGGCCTCGTGGCCCACGTCGACGCCCTCACGCGTGTAATGCACCACCGAGGGAAGGATGTGACGGCCCTCGCTGTCCGGCAGGGTTTCGGCCACCCCGTTTCGCACCGTGGCCACGAGGGAATTCGTGGTGCCCAGGTCGATGCCCACCGCGAGCCGATGCTCGTGGGGATCGGTGGACATGCCGGGTTCGGAGATCTGCAAAAGCGCCATGGATTGCCTGCGTGAACGATCTTTATGAGTAGTGGATGGTCAACGGGACACGACTGCCGGAAATGCTCAGACGAGGTCATCTTCCAAGCGCTCCGCCGTGCGTAGCGCCTCGTCGCGAAGCTTGTCGTAGAAACGCATCTTGATCACCAGCGCCTTGGCCTCGTCCAGCCGCCCCGAGGTGAATGCCGTCTCGAACGCCCTGGTCAGCGCGCTGCTGCGCGCATCGATATCGGCACTCAACATTTCGATGCGCGCCAGCGGGTCGGGGGTGTCAGCCGCCTCTTCCAGGGCTTCGCGCAATTCCATCTGTTCCATCAGGAACTCCGGGTCGCTGGCCGTATCGCGTTCGTCGTCGAACTCGACACCCTGCAGCATCAGCAGGTATCGCGCCCTGCGCGTGTCGTCCTTCAGGGTGGAGTAGGCCTCGTTGATCCACGCCGACCCCTGCACGGCAAGGCGGCGTTCCTGGTCGCCCGTCTGTGCAAAACGATCCGGATGCAGCCTCCCCTGCAGCTCCCGATAGGCTGAATCCAGGGCGGCCCTGTCCAGTCGGAAGGACACCGGCAGGCCCATCAGTTCGAAATGGTTCTGACTGAAATCCAGGTTCACGGGGATGGCCGGCGCCCGGGGCGTCTCAGACGCTGAAGCTCTCGCCGCAACCGCAACGATCCTTCTCGTTGGGATTGTTGAACTTGAAGCCCTCGTTGAGGCCTTCACGGGCGAAGTCCAGTTCGGTACCGTCCAGATACACCAGGCTCTTCGGATTGACGATCACCTTGACGCCCTTGTCCTCGAACACGGTATCGCCCTCTTCCAGCTCGTCGGCGAATTCGATGACGTAGGCCATTCCGGAACAGCCGGTGGTTCTCACGCCCACACGCAGGCCGACGCCCTTGCCGCGCTTGGCAAGAAAGGTCTTGACGCGGTCAGCGGCTGTGTCTGTCAGTGTGATGGACATGGCAACTCCTA
>SKOF01000515.1 GCA_007120155.1 Thioalkalivibrio sp.
CCAAGTGCAGATCACCGGAAATGCGGGTGCCCTCCGCCACGGTGTACCCGCCGGTGAAACTCAAGCGATGGAAGGTATTCTCCGGCTCCAGGCCGAATGTCTCTCCATCCACGAACATCGTCGAACCCTTGTCCTGAGCGAACCTGGACAGGTGGTAGCCGACCCCGCCCTGAAACCGTTGGCCCATGTAGTTGACGCTCAGGTTGTAGCGGTCGGTGTGGTAATCCACCAGTTCGGGCGCAACGGAACCGGCACCTGCCCCGAACCGGGTCTCGAAGCCCCTGAGGCGCGTCCCGTCACGGGTCTCCCGGGTGACGTCGCTGCTGATCCGCCAGCGGCTTTCCGGCATCAGGTAGGCGCCGCCCAGGGCGAAGCTCTGCCGCTCCTGCTCGATATCGAAATCCCGCGGTGTGTCGCTGGTCAGCTCACGGGTACCCGCACCGCTGTGCCTGATGTGCACATCCCGCCATTGGTAGTGGGGCATCTGGCGGAACTCGAAAAAGGTGGAATACAGACCCTGGCGGCCGTGATCAAGGCGCAGCGATCGCGAGTCCAGGCCCAGGTTGCGACCCCTCAGCCGCCAGTAGTTCATCTCCTCCGCGTCGTAGCTCGGCCGCGCATGCAGATCCACATGAAGGTCGAGGAACAGGCCCTCGTCCGTCAGGCCGTCGAAGCGCCCGAACATGAACGAATCCGTGGAGATATACCCTACCCCCGCCTGCACTTCATGACCCGCCTCGGTCAGGCGCTCCCACGCGACCTCGTCACGCTCGACCGCCTCTCCAAGTTCAAACATGTCGAACTGCGCAACCGCGCCCATCGGAATCATGAACCCGGCGGATGCGAGCATGCCCAGTACGGGACGTCCTGAAATGCCTCTTGCGGTCTTCATTCGTCTGCCCTCGATCACCGCTGTTCAGCGCCTGAAATTGAAGCCCTGGGGATGGTTGGAACCGTGAACCTGCGAGTGGCAGTTCAGGCAACCCTGGCCGGCGGCAAAGCCCGAACTCAGGCGGTCCCCGTCATACATCCGGGCGGCGTGGTCGCCGAAGACCTGATCCAGATGGCACTGCTGGCACAGTTGCGGTGCCCGCACCTCCAGCAGCCCGCGGTGCACGGAGCCGTGGGGCTGGTGGCATGTGGTGCAATCCTCGCGCACCGGCAGGTGCTCCCAGAGGAACGGCCCCCGCTTGCCCGCATGACAGGAATAGCAGGTTTCATTGAGTGTCGGCTGGTTCAGATCCGCCGCGATGCCGCCGGTGCCGTGGGGCTGATGGCAGTCCGTGCACCCCATCAGACCGTCGCGCACCGGGTGGCGGGACGGACGGCGCAGCTCATGATCCTGCTGCTTGTGGCAGTCGGCACAGACCTGCGGCTGGGTCACGCGGTCGAGCACCTTGTCGTGCACCGTGTGGATCTTGTGGCAGGACACACAGGCCAGGCCAGCGAACTCGTGGTTGCTGGCTGCCCAATGAACCATGTGCGGATCCCCCTGATGACAGCTCAGGCACACCTGGTTCTGTTCCTCCGACGGGCGTTCGCCGTGTCGGAAGACCATCGGGGGCTGGATGCGTTTCTCGCCCTCGGCCGGGGGCCGCAGGTGCTCGTCCGAGACCCCGTGGCAGGCCTCGCAGCCGTCGCTGCCGAAGGGAATGCGCGGATCCCCCTCGGCCGCGTGAGGCGTCTGGAGGATGGACAGGACCGGGTATGCCTCGGTCTCGTCGTGACACCGCGTGCACGTCTCCATCTCCCGGGCGAAAAGCCCTTCCGACAGGAGGAGCACCGCGAGCACCAGTGCGAGACCCAGGAGACCCATCTGACCTGCCGTTGATCGAGGTGACGACATGATTCCTTCCCCTGCCTGAATGAGCGTGCCAGCAACGTCTGCTTTCATCGATATGATTTCACTTGGCGGTTCCACCGGGATCCCGGCCGACCCGCGTCTCTCTCTGTTTCGCGTTCCAGGCACGGCTACGGGACACCCCTGCGGGCCATCTCGCGGCCGTGCCCGCCACTCAGTTGGCTGCGGCCTGTATGATCGCGCCGGAGCCCGTGGCCCCCAGGGTCACCGGGAAAGTCACGTGGTGCCAGCGCCCGCCGGAATGATCCTCGAAGATGCTGAAGGCAAAGGTGTAGTTCCCCGCGGCCGGGTTCAGCACGTGATCCTGGGCATGTCCGGTATCGCGATCGCGCACCATGATCACGGTCCAGACGCCGTCCTTCCAGGAACTGTAGGCGGTGACGTCGTTCCGACTGTCCCTCGGCTCCACGGGTACCGTGAGTCTTCGCCGGGGCAGAATGTCACCCTCGTTGAACACCACGGTGTGGTCGAACTCCACGGCATTCACGCCGACAATCAACGGCGGGGCATTATCCATGTTGTCCGCCCACTCATCGCCGGGAAGGGCATGGAAGCCCATCACGTCGATGTCGTACATGTAATTTCCGGGTGCGGGGCTGTTGGTGGCATACGGGTGTGCGCCGCTGTCGCTGCTGCGGGTGGACATGACATAGCCGTCCGTCAGGGTCTGCACCGCCGCCCCGCGCCCGCCGCGAAAGTGCCACATGTCGGGGAACGTGCCTGCGTTCATGTACGCGGCGACGGCCGTGTCATCCACCGCGTCGTTCGCACCACCGCCGCCGACGCGGCTGATCTTCAGATACTTGGTGATCTCGTCGCCAAGCGTATAGCCCGCCTCGTCCATGTCCGGCATGTCGTGCATGTCCGAATGACAGGTTACCCAGCAGCCCACATTGTTGAAGTTGTTCGGATGTCCGTCCGCCGCAGGGATCACATTGCTCACCGGCGCGAACATCACACCGATGCGATCCTCGCGACTGTAGACCTCGTCGGTTCCAAGCTCCTCGGGCTTCTCATGGGAATTGCGCACCCAGTCGCCCCCCTGGTAGGTCCAGATATCGTGGGTCACTCCCGGGCGCTTCGTCTGCCAGGCGGCCCTGAGGTAGAACTTTTCGGCATCGTAGGCAGCCTGCACAGTGATATCCACGAAGCCGCGCTTGCCGGGGATCGGGTCCTCGTCGGCACCCACGAGGGCGGCCCCCAATTCTGCGGGCGACGGGGCGAAACCGGCGTCGCTGTGGCAGTTGACGCAGCCGGTTCCGCCATTGACAAACTCCGCACCCGCATGGTCAGCACTCACCATCCACTGCCAGCTACGCTGGGCAGGGGCAAAGGCGGTAACGGTGACCTCCGGCCCCCAGGTAACCTGGGGCAGACCATCCATCCACCCGTCCATGAACGCAACGGATCCCGTGACCTTCGTCGTCGAGTCGCTTGACGAGGAGTGAAAGCAGCCCGCCAGGACGAGCGGCACGGCGGCCATGAACAAGGCTGCCAGGACTTTACTTCCCTGATACTGTTTCATCGCCGTTGCCTCCGGATGCGATCGGCCATACTAGGAATGTTGGTTATCATTGCCGCCTTGCAATGAAGGACGCTTCACCGCCATCCAGTGCCAGGGTGTACTCCAGGGACACATGGTGGAAACGGTGATCCGTGAAGTTGTTGTGCACCGCGAATCCGATGTTGTAGTTCTTGCCGGGTTCGAGGTCCTTGTGCTGGCCGCCGCCCGCCTTGAGCGGCCGGCTGAGCACCACGGTCCATGCGCCGTCCGCGTACTCGGCCTCGGCGGAGACGTTCTGCGCCTCGCGCTCATGGCGCTTCTCCAGGATATAACCTTCCACGGCCTGGGCCGCACTGTCGTGCTGCAGGCGCGCCTGCCAGTACTCCAGGAACATGCCCTTGCCGAACAGGTCCTGGATCTCGGCATCGGGCTTGTAGTTCTCCCCGCCGCCGCTGCGCGTCGCGCCGGTGCGCGAAGCGAAAAGATACTTGGTGAGATCGGCGCCCGACGGATCACTGGCCATGCCCATGGCGTCGTCGTGGCAGGCGCCCCAGCAACCGGCGCGGGTCGCCTCGCGCACGGTGCCGTCGTCGAGCATGACGGTCACCCGGGCGGCATTGTCCGGGTCCATCTTCTCGCCGTCATACGCGGCCTCGCGCCATTGCAGGCGGAAATACAGGCGGTCCCCGTCGTGGGCGGTCTGCACGTCCAGATCGATGGCGCCGGGCTTGCCGGCGGCGGCCATCGGCTTTGGCTCGAGTTGTGCGCCGCGCCCTTCCGCCGCGACGATGAGATCGCCGATGTCGCGCTGTTCGCCATCGTGGCAGTACATGCAGTTCCTGCCCTCACGGAAGCGCTGCGCGCCGCTGTGATCCGTCTGGGTCATTGACCACTCGAACGAGGCCTGGCCCGGCGAAAACAGGACGACGGTCTTGCTGTCCACCGCCCCCCAATTGACAGCCATTGCCGGTGCGGCCGCCAGGGCGAAACCCGCTGCCACGATGGCGGTGGACACAAGCTTTCCGCAACGCGCGCGAGGACGGCTGCTGTCATTGTTCGGTCTGGTGGTCATCATTCAACTCCTTATCGTTTCAGTCGTTACCAATGGATGCCGGGGAGATGGCGTCAGAAAGTGAAATCGACCTCACCCTCATCCTGTTCCTCCTGGGGCATCTTGGGCATCTGGTGGGCAATGCCCTGATGACAGTCGATGCAGGTCTCGTTGGCCTCGATGGCCTCCGTGTGCTGGCGCTGGGCGCGCAGCGGCTGGGCCTCCAGGTCCATCGCGTCCCATTCATGGCAGTTGCGGCACTCGCGCGAATCCGTGCGCTGCATGGAGTCCCACACGCGCTCCGCGAGCAGCAGCCGACGGGCCTCGAACTTCTCGGGCGTATTGATGGTGCCGCGCAGCTTGTGCCACACCTCCGAGGTCGCCACGATCTTGCGCCGCACCTTGTGCACCCAGGGGTCCGGCACATGACAGTCCGAACAGGTCGCGCGCACGCCGCTGTTGTTGTTGTAATGCACGGTTTCCTTGTACTCCTCGTACACGTAATCGCGCATCTCGTGACACGAAGTGCAGAAGGCCATGGTGTTGGTGGCCTCCATGGCCGTATTGAAACCGCCCCAGAGGAGGATGCCCGCCAAGACGCCGCCGATGACCAGCGTGCCGGAGGCATAACGGGCGCTTGGACGGCGCATGGCGTTCCAGAATCGTTTCAGGAATTTCAAGACACCCTCTCCTTGTTATCCTTGTGGCGCCGGGCACCACCCTGTGGACATGCCTGGCTCCCGCAATCTGCCTGGGCTCTTCAGGTTTTACTCTACCTGCACGCAATTACCTTGCCAGATATGGGTAAAATGTTGATCCCCTCAAAATCAGCACCTTACGCACGACCCACGGAGAGGGCTTCCAGATCCATCCGGCGAATGCGCAGTTTCTGATCAGGGCCGGTCGATGACTGCGCAGATCTTCACCACAGGAACGCGAGATCGCCCAGGCTGCATTCTTGCCTTGACCACCGGGCTTGTTATAGTTCGGGTGACACGTTCAACCCACGGCAGAGAGATTGATATGGAGCGACACCGTTATGGCCCGGCATAGAAAGAACCCGGCAAGGATCCCCCGGTGGGCACGCTGGACACTCACGATGGGGGTGCTGGCAGGGTCTGCGCTACTGATCCTCGGGCTGTTGCCGCGCGGCGGAATCAGCACCGATCTGTCACGGATCGGTCAGGGCCAGCCGGTCGGGGTCGTGACTTACGAAACCGCGCATCCGGCGAGCATGGCGCTGATGGATGTCGTCAATGAATTTCGCGCCGGGACCCGCCTGGACATCGGCTTCGTCGTGGCGCACCTGGGGTCACCGGACGGTGACCGGTTCGCACGCCGCTACGGCGCCTCGTCTCCCGGCCTGCTGATCTTTTTCACCGGGGAAGGCGAGCGGTATGCCGTGTTGCGCGTTCCGGAAACCACGGCGGAGATCCACGAAGTCGCCGCGCGGATTGCCCAGCCGCACCATTGAATCCACGACCGGCGTCATCAGGGGTTGGCGACATCAGCGGAAGGGAGAGCCTTGGAGGGATCAGCCCGCCGCGGGGGTAATGGGTGATTCCCGGAGCGCCGGCTGGACGGTCGACGGAACGCGCGGCGGCCACCGGACGGTGAATACCGTACCGCCCCCCTCCCCGGGCGCATGGTCGATGGATCCGCCCACCTGCATGATGTGGCGATACACCAGCGCCAGGCCCAGTCCCGTTCCGCCTTCCCGGCCCGTCACGAACGGCTCGAACAACCGGTCCCTGATGTGGGGCGCGACACCGGGGCCGTTGTCGGAAACCACCAGTTCGGTGGCGCCGTCCGGCGCCACGCGCGCCTCGACCCGGACACGCCCCCCGGGCGGAACCATCTGGATCGCGTTGCGGACCAGATTGGCGACCACCATGCGGAAGCCCCCGGGCGGTATCTCCACCGGCATGTCGGCCGAGCTGACGCTCAGCGTGACGCCCTCCTCGTCCGCCATGTTGCAGAACTTGCCGTAGCAGTCCTTCAGGGCCTCGCGCAGCGAGAGCACGGTAACTTCCTGCTCGTCGCCCCGAACGAAGTCCATGAAGTCGTTGACCAGTTCGTCGATGCGATTGATCGACCGCAGCATCACGCGCCTGTCCTCCTCGGGCAGATCGGCCGCCTGGCACAGCAGCTTGATGGGTGCAATGTCGTTCTTGATCTCGTGACTGAGTTCGGAGGACATCTCGCCGAGGGTGGACAGGGCATGAAGCCTTGCGACCCTCTCCTTCAGGTGCTGGTATTCGGTGAGATCGGTAATGGTGACGACCGTCATGTCATCGGAACGGCGAAACGAGATCAGCGCGGGGAACCGGTACTTGCAGATAACGAGCGGGGTTTCCAGCGTGCCCGAGTCCCTTTCCTCCAGTTGACGGGAGAGTTCGGCATAATCGGATCCGGCACAGAGTTCCCTGATGTGCTGGTCCCGGCAACCTCCGCACTCCCGAAGCGCCTCAACCTTTCTGTTGACATGGCGGATATAACCTTGCGAGTCGATCAGCAGGACATACTCCTGCACGCTGTTGAGGATCCACTCGGAGAGGCGCAGCTGATCAAAGGCCTGGATCAGCTCGTGTTCGAGCATGTCAAGCTCATCCCCGCGCACCGACGGGTTCCCCTGCACCCCACCAGTGGAGCCGCCCGAACCGGCGAAGTGAAGGGCCATGCCCTGATGCGCACCGGCACGCCCCAGTATTCGCAACAGCCGACTGCGCCACAGCAATGCAACGGCGACACCCAACAGGCATGCCAGCAGCGCAAACGCCCCCGTCACAACGACGATGGCGCGTCGGACCGGGGCGAAGCTGGCCGACATGGCATCGTGGTTCCAGACCAGCACCAACTCGCCGACCATACCCCTCAGGCCCATGATGGGGATGTACTCGGCCGAGGCATCGGGCGGGGGATTGTAGGGCGCATACACGCCATACGCGGCGGGATCGGAATGGGCGAGGAGATTGCCGTATTCGTCCAGCACCGCGGCGCTGGCGATGTAGTCGGGGCCGGCGAGGGACCGGGCCAGCCTGAACAACTGCCAGTAGTCGTGCGTGGCCACACTGGACGCCACAAGTCCGTGGTCATGCTCCAGCAGTGAAGCGACGACGGCCTGGGTGCGTTCCTCGATCAGATCGTGCGCATACTGATAGAGCCAGATGGTCAGGGGGATGGTGACCATCAGCACCACGAGCAGGAACGTTGCGGCCAGGCGCACCCCGATTCCCGAGAACGGATTTCGGTGAAGCCGGCCGGTCTGTGGCTCTCCGGACATTGGCGCTGCCATCCCCCTCTACCCCCGTGGGAAGTGCCCCCCGCAAACACCTGGTTACGACGGTCAGGCGTCTGATGATTCCTTGATGTCCGACAGGAGGCCGAACTCGCGCAATCTCGCCCGCAACGTATTGCGGGAGATATCCATGGCCTCCGCCACACGGCTCTTGTTGCCGTTGTAGCGATCCAGGGCCAGCGTCAGCACCTCTTCCTCGAAACGGAACATGAGTTCACGCAGACGGCCCTGGGCAATCGCGGTTTCGATAACGGCATGCAGCATGTCATCGGCATTGCCGGTCGCCACGGGCGTCCGCTCGGGCTTTAGATCAAGCCGCTCCAGGAGACCGGCCTTCTGCTTCGCAGCCGTCCGATAGACCGTGTTCTTGAGTTCCCGGACATTGCCGGGCCAGGCATGGGCGCGGGCCTGTTCCAGGGCTTGTTCGGCGACGCCCTCGATCTGCAGGTCGAGCTCGCGGTTGACCGCGGCCACGAAACCCTTGATCAGGGACTCGATATCCTCGCTGCGCTCACGAAGCGGCGGGATGCTGATGGGGATTTGTGCCAGTCGGTAATAAAGGTCACGGCGGAATCGCGACTGCTCCACCAGATCTTCCAGGTCCTGATTGGTGGCCGTGACCAGACGCACATCCACGTGGCGCGGCGTCGATTCCCCCAGGCGATGAAATGTCCGGTCCTCGAGGAACCTCAGCACCTTGGCCTGGCAGCTGAGGGGCATGTCGCCGATCTCGTCCAGAAAAAGGGTGCCGCCGGCCGCACTCTCCACACGTCCGGGCGTGCTGCGCACGGCACCGGTGAAGGCCCCCGCCGCATAACCGAACAGCTCCGCCTCCAGCAGCGTTTCCGGCATGGCGGTGCTGTTCAGGGCCACGAACGGTCCGTCGGCTCGCGCGGAGTGCGCATGGATGATATGCGCGGCCACATCCTTGCCGACACCGGTTTCGCCGGTGAGCAGTACGCTGAGATCGTTGGTGGCCGCCAGCCCCAGGGACTTGAATACCTCGACCATGCACGGCGCCGGGCCCTGCACCGTCATCTCCGGTATCGCCCCGGCGGGCGCCGGGGCCTGCGCAGCCTGCTTCTCGAGGGCCTGGGCCACGGCCTCGACAAGCTGTTCGGAACCGATCGGTTTGCGCAGAATCTCCACCGCGCCGTACTTGGACGCGGAGACGATGTTGTCGGGTGAAGCGTAGGCCGACAGGATGATCACGGGGATGCCGTTGCCTTCCGCCCGCAGGCGCTCCAGCAGGTCGATACCGGACTCTTCCTCGAGGCGGATGTCGAGAATGGCGACATCCGCCTGGTCGACCACCGAGAGCGCATCCCGGCCATTGGATGCCGCCAGCACGTCCAGCCCATTGCTTTCGAGTACGCGCCGGACCGCGTAGATGATCTCGTCGTGATCGTCTACGACCAGAACCCGTCCCTTCATGGCGACCTCCCTCGTGTCCTGCGTTCCGATCCGGACCGGCGGGGGCCTGTTCATGGCCTCAGCCGTCGCCGGCAAGCGCCGTCACTTCATCCAGGTTGGAGCGGATGATCGAGGCCGCCTCGGACTCCGGCGGCAACACGGTGAGCAATCGTTCCCAGTACTCCCGGGCGCCCGCGTAATCCGCCTCATAATAGGCGGCGCTGCCGGCCATCCACAGGCCCTGGGGATGTTCCGGGGCCAATGCCAGCGCCTGCTCGAGCAGTTCCTTCGGCTTGCCCTGCAGGCCGCCGCTTGCCTCGGACAGCACGTCGGCATACTGGATGAGCAGATCCGGATCACGGTGTCCGTCCAGGGCCACGGCCTCTGCGAAGGCCTCGCTGCTTTCCTCGAAACGCTCCAGGAACACCAGCGTGCGCCCAAGCAGCACCCAGCCCATGCGGTCATCCGGATTGGCGGCCAGGCGCGCGCGCAGCTGCACGGCCAGCTCCTCGAATGCCTCGGTGTCGTGGGGGCCGGCCGGTACGCGGGCACCGCCGCCCTGCGGCGGAGCGCCACTCTGCGCCTGCCGCTGATTCGTCGCCTGTGTCCCCATCGGCACCACATCCGAGAATCCGACGTTGCCGTACAACCCCAGGGCCAGCAGCGGCACGCCGATGGCCGCGATCGCCCCGGAGGCGATCATCAGGGGACGCTGCACGGAGGCCCGCACGGGAGCCCCGTCCTCGGGATCCACCGCGCCGCTCAGCACCAGATCCTCTTCCAGATCCGACACGGCCGCGTCGTACTGTTCCCGGGTCAGGGTCCCCTGAGCCAGGTCATAGTCCAGTTCCGCCAGCCGGTCCCGGTAAATGACCGCGTTCACCTCACGCCGGGACCGCCGGCGGCCGCCGGCATCCCACAGCAGCGGATAGACCACAAAACCCACGGCCAGGACACAAAAGGCAAAAACCGCGATCATGAACGTCATGCTCATTCTTCGTCCCTCATCGAATCATTCTCCACGCCGGAACCGCTCCAGGGCGTCCCGCTCCTGCGCGGTCAGGGCTTCGCGGGGCACCAGCCGGCGGCGCTGCCGCACAACCTGCATCCAGATCAGTCCGCCCACAACCAGGATCAGGAAAGGGCTGGTCCACAGCAGCACGGTATTGGCCTGGAACGCGGGCCGGTAGCGGACGTAATCACCGTAGCGCTGGACGAGGAAATCGATGATCTCCTGCTCGCTGGCCCCCGCGGCCGTCATCTCGTAGACGCGCCGGCGCATGTCACCCGCCAGCGCCGCATTGGACTCGTAGATGGTTTCGCTCTGACACACCGTGCAACGCAGCTCACGCACCAGCTTCTGGTACTGCGCCTCCTGCTCGGCGGTATCGAAGTCCACGGGATTCACCAGCGGCGCCGCGGTGCCCACTCCGCCGGCTGCGAGCGCCAGGACCAGACCGGCCAGGGCAAGCAGTCGGGCCGCCGTCGCGTACAGCCGGTCTTGGAGACGGGTTTGGATCACATCGCCATTCATCGGTTTTCCGCCTCTATCTTCGCGATCAACGGCAGGATCTCTTCCCGGATGAGCTTCGGATTGAGCGGCCCGATGCGCTTGTAGCGGATCGTCCCCTGGGGATCGAGGAGGTAGGTTTCGGGCGTCGCGTAGACACCCCACTCCATGCCGGCCTCACCATCCGGATCAAAGGCGATCTTGTCGTAGGGGTTCATGTCCGCGGACAGGTAGCGCCTGGCATTCTCGCGCGTATCCCGGTAATTGAAACTGTGTATCGTGATGCCCTGCCTGGCGAGTTCCATGAGATAGGGCTTCTCCGCCAGACAGGTGGAACACCAGGACGCCCAGACATTGACCAGGGCGGTCTCGCCGATGAAATCCGCCTCCGTGATGGTCACGTCGGGATCGAAGAAGGACTCCAACTGGAAGGCCGGGGCCGGCTTGCCCACCAGCGGCGACGGCAGCGCGCGGGAATCCATGCCCAGGCCCACATAGAACAGCCCCAGCAGGGCCAGGATGGCCACCAGGGGCAGCATGATGCGGCGCAGCATCATTCAAGCACCTCCTGTCGGATGGGCCGCTCCGGCGGCGCCTTCCCTTCCTCGGTAACGAAAGCGCGGTCACGGGCGAGGCGGTAGCGCCGGTCGGCGGCGGCCAGGAAGCCGCCGAAGGCCATCAGCAGACCGCCGGTCCACATCCAGAACATGTACGGCTTGTAGTGCAGTCGCACCAGCCACGCGTCACCCTCCAGGCGTTCGCCCAGGGACACGTACACGTCCCGGGTCGGCC
>SKOF01000011.1 GCA_007120155.1 Thioalkalivibrio sp.
CCATTGAACTATGTGTCGCGGGACTTCACACTCAAAATACCTGTGAACCCATTGTACTGGGTTACGCGTGATGAGCGTTGGGTACATAAAATGACTCATATACCGTCTCCATCTGTAAATCCTTTTTCTGGCGGCTTTAAGTCGTTTAATTTTTCACGTATAACTTCCTCAACTGCTTGGATATTTCTTATCAATTCTGCTTTGTCCATCTTATTGAAGCCAGGTATCCGCAACCGGCTTGCCCGTTGTCGCAAGTTAAAATATGAGAGTGTTGTTAAATCAGTGCGGCTTAGTACCTCAGAGATCAGATTCCGCACCGCCGCCACGTTACCTGTTCTAGCAAACTGTAATAGCTGATCGTGGGCCTTTACGTCCATGCGTTTAATTGCTAAATGGCCATCAGTCGATTCTATTGTCCGCTCAATGGCCCGCAACGCTAGCACTAGCTCATGGATTCCGTAGTAGATTCGGTCGTAACCCATCGCCAGATCTCCCTCCGCCGTATCGCTCCCACCTTATCTGGTGGTAACTTATATCGTTCTGCTATGGTGGCCACGGTCTCTGTTTCAGGCTCAGCTAAAATTTGGCGGACTATTTGCTCAGTCATGCCCTTAGACCAAGAAGCCATGCTGCCCCAGTCAATCGCCAACAGCGGGACTTTATCTTTGAACTCTGCGACGCATTCCACGACTTCTTGTTGAATTGCTTGCCTATGTTGGGGTAGTGTCGCTGCTATAACTTCGTCGTGGATGTTCATCGGACGAATCTGCCACGGGCTGAAACCTTCTGGTTGAAATTTAATCCATAACCGATGTTGTACTACTTTTGTTACCCGAGCCCCCGCCGCCTGTATTCGATGGTTTGCGGCAGCACGCTGGATTGCCCCCTGGACTGCGAACGCCCCACCATAAAGGGCTGACTGTACTGCGTTGGCGGCCAGCTGCTGACCTTTATCCTGCCGCCGCAACACCTTCACCTTTAACTTACGCCAATCTTTGGGTATATTTTCAGCTAGCTCAACTAATGCACGTATAATCTGAAGCTCTAAGGTAAAATACCGTTTATACCCAAACATCGAGTCCACGTATTCGCTGGCTTCATTTTTTGATATTTTACCGCCGAGCTTCGCCTGGGACAGAACTTGGAATTGCTTCTGAGTTGCTAACCGCCATTGACCTAATACTGGATATTTTTTATCAAACCGGGCAAAGGCCATTTCAGCTTGTTCTTCACCAACACCGTATTTGTAGACTAACGTGTATGCGGTTCCGCCATAAATCATCGTGAACACGCCGTTCTTGCCTAACGTGTACTTGTCATCAGCGGTGCCTGCGGACGCTCGTACCTGCTCATACGTCATACCTGGAAACATTTCACAGGCAAACAACGCATGAATCTTCAATCCTTTTGCAACATCCTCGGCTAGTTTTTGGTCGCCCGAGTCTGCGATGGCAAGTACAACTTCAAACGCATCAAAGTCACCACCTACTAACACTTCACCGGGGTCGGCCATTGTGAATAACGCACGCACGTCATCAGTCCGTTTAATCCCCATCGGGTTAAGTCGGTCGGCTCCTGCCATACGGCCTGAGAGGGCTCCTATCACACGGTAGGACGCGTAAAGTCGACCAGCTTCAACAATTTTTTCATAGAGCTCTAGCTCTTTTTTCTGGGCCCGGGCCGTCAATACTTTAAGTGCTTTTTTGCTTACTGGGTGGCGACCGGAGCCGTGACAGATGAGGCAGTCCGCAGCGTCTTCCCCCGCAAACTGGCAATCGCACTCCAACTTGGTCATCGCAGTCAACGTTGTCTTTTTCGTGTCAGTAAACCATATGCGTTCGTCGTCAGTTAGTTCGGGGTCGAGCCATCGCTTAACAGCACGAGGTGCCTGCGGAATCTTTGCAATCGCTGGTTTGATTGTTTTTATCAATTCCTGCATTTTATCTGTTTGAACCCGCATACCCCGCCACCGGACACACGCGACCATGATTGTGAGGTCAGAATCAACATCTCCCGGCGTCGGGCTTCCGAAATGTTTCCACAAGTCACGGGTGTACGTCACGTCATCTTGTGCATACGTCCGTGCCCGCTCATTGTATCGCCAGTGGATCGCGTGCGTCGTTACATACTTTGGCCAATCACCGCCCCACGGCTTATAACCCAAATCAATCTCTGGCCGTCGGGGCGGCAACACGTCTGCTCGTTGAATAATCTGCTCAACGGGAATTTTCAACACGTGCTGTGCAAGAACTTTTAACGCTCCGCTCGGTTTGAACCGTAATACAAGGTCGTAAAACCCTCGCATCACGGTACCTTCTTTTGTTTTTGAAGGTGTTATCGTCCAACGTGGGGCGTCTTTGTGCGCTTTCCGTCTGCTGAAATAAATATCGTCAATATGTACCCGCTTTTCTAATTCTGCTTGAAGTTTTTCAGCGAGTACGCCGGGAACTCTTCGGATGTAAATGTCTTTACGATCCATTAACGATTGATGTGGCCCTAGTTTGGATATAATCATAACGTCGCAAGCTGCCGGCGGCCTGAGGCACCCTACCTGGCCAGCATCTCGCTCAATTGCAGCGAATTTTTCTACGTGGTCAAACGGGCGATCTTTCGCTAACTCAGGGTACTCTTGAATGAATCGTAAGAGCATGGTAAAAAACTTATAAATGTGGAACCAGTCAAACGCCAAGTTAAAACCTATGATGTTTGTTTTAGTAATTTTTAGTATCAACGCTATGGTTTCGTCTATGGGCTCCAACCATAAGTCGTAACAGTGAATTGGGCCGTCATCCTCCGCATATTGAAGGAGCACGGCAACCCCATGCAGGCCACAAGTTTCAACATCTAAGAATGTGTTCATAAGAGAATCCGTTATAAATAGCGTAGTGTGTCTTCATCCAACGGACGATATTTCTTATCAAGAGTCTCAGTTACCTGTTTAATTTCGGCCAGTAAATCAAATGTTGTCACGTTCCCCGCGGACCATGCGAGTGCCCGTGTGATTAAACCACAGCCAACGTTGTCGGCAACGTGGTCTAACATCTCCAGTATCTCACCATTTGGCCGGCTGCGAGCTTTTGTCTTTGCCCGAGCCTGTTGACGGCGGGACTTTATTTTTGGGGGTGTCTGCCCTCGAAGCCGGAATGCGATAATTTCCTTAGCCCGTGTGTATAACGCGTCAATGTCGGTACGATACCTGTAAAGATCTTTTACGTCATCCTGCCCTATCAACCCTTTGCCCGCATATTCACGGAGGTCTTCGGGTAATTGTAAAAGGTTGTAACGAATTTGAACCCATGACCCCGATTGCCCGATCATCCGGCCGACAGTTTCACGCGGATACCCCACCTTAAACCACGGCTGCAATGCAAGTGCCTCTTGCTCCAATGTTAGATTTTTTCGGTCTAAGTTATCCGAGATATTTAGACCACGGGCTTCGTCGTCACTTAACCCTTGACGGATAATTGCCGGTATCGTCGCATATTGATCTGGAAATTCTTTATTCAAGCACCGCATCGCCACAAAACGTCGGTTGCCGTTTAACACGCGGTATTTAACCCCGTCCGGCGGTGGGGTTATCGGTGTAATGTCGGCCACCGGCTGAACCACGATCGGGTTCTCAAGGCGAGTGCGTTTGATTGATTCTATCAAATCCAACACATCACCTTTACCCAGTTCCTGATGCCGGCAGTTGAATTTAGGATCGTCATAGACCTCGCTTAATGGTAGTTCAAGAACTTGGTATCCCGTCATTAGGTCTCCTGTTGAATATGCTAGCGTCAAGAACAATTTTTTGCATGTTTATTTTCCGCTTAATTGCATCGAGCACGATCCGGTCAGATTCCAAATGAATTAAGTCAACTATGACAATTCCGGTGCTCCCTATACGGTCGATCCGTGCTTGTGATTGAATCCGGTGGTTTGCATCAAAATCATTAGAATAGTACACGATCATTTCTGACGCATTTAATGTGATGCCGGTGCCTGCAGCACCTGCTTGACCAATAAAAACCATTTTTGGGTGATCTCTTCGGTTAAGTTGAAACGCCTCTAGGAGGTTTTGTTTTGCTAATAAACCCTGTCGCGGGCCTAATGCGTGCCATCCACGGCCGTCGGCACGTATGACATCCCACCCATCTGCAACGGCTAAATTCACACACCGGTCTACGCTGCCGGTGAAACCCGCGTAAACCACGCATCGACCATGACCCTCGCACTCGTCTAAACAATCTTTCAATGCGTCATCTTTGGGGCAAGTCATAAATTCGGCAGTCCGTTGCTCCACAGCTACCGCATTGGCACCATGACATTCGGGACACGTGACCGGGACTATTTCATCCTGCTCAGGGTCGTAATCACTAATGCTACCCTCACCCAGACACGACGGGCAAAGTTTTGTCTGACTTGTTTTCGATATTTTATATCGAAAACCATCACTAAGCATACGCAGATGTGTTAATTTTTGGATAACGGGTAGGGTGCTACTAGCGATAAGTTTCGCAGCTCGTAGGGTTCCAGAATTAGGTTTTACCGTAATTTCGCGATAAATTTTCTTAGGCAACCAGGGCACCACGTCCGCTTTACGGACTGTAAGCACTAGGCCGCGTAAACGATGGCCTAAATGCGTAACCTCATCTTTAGATGGTTTCCACGGATGATCGTCTCCGTCATGTTCATCACGTAGCGTACCACATTTGTCACACTTTCGCGTGTCGTCTCTCCACGACACTTTTTTCAAATAAGCTCCATTGTGCCCAACCTCTGAAAAACTTAACCGTTGTTCTAATTTTGTTGGGTGACCTTCTCGTAGAAATCCGGGGGCAGCAACTTCAGCCTGAGTCCACCAGTCCACGGGTGACTGCGGTTGCGGAGCACCGCACATTTCAATAATATACGGGTCGCGACATTCACGCCGCATCCGTTGTGCAATAAACATTGCAGCCTGTGTCCGCTGTGCCGTGATATTTTTTATCGCGGCTGACTCATCGAAAATGATCAATTGCGGTACACGTATCTCCGGGTCTACCTGCAACGTACTTACAAGTTGTTGGTACGTGAATAATAACGGAATCACGCCTGCACGCCAAAGCCGCAGTTCTAACTCCGTAGCCATTAGCCCCGACCGCGTGGACACGTACCAAAAATCCCGGTGATCGGGGTTCTCTGCCCGCTCCATCGTCATGATCGCGGCTAATGTTTTACCCACACCCATCTCCGCCGCAGTGATCACTCGACGACATTGCAAATGGTGTCCCGTCATTAGACACTGATGCGGGAAGGGTGTCAATATTTTATTGTTAATCGTCCTACGCGGTTCAGCTTCAATTGGTTTTGGTGGTTCCAAATATACAACATACGGGTCATCGCCTTGCAGTATCTGCAAGCTTAGCTGGTTACGTTCGCAGAGATCGAACGACCAACATTTAGTGCATTGAAGTATACGCCGTACTTCATCAGGGATATCTACGGCGTCACCATGCCATTTTGAACCCCGCATCGCTTTAACCTCATTAACTAACGTGCGGTTAAATTGGAAAGCAGCGTACACCCGATTTTTATAGGTAGTTAAAAATAATTTACGGTAAAACCGTCCGATTGGAATTTTGATAGTTTGTATCATTCGCCTGGCCTGACCTTGATTTGGGTTAAGTCGTACGTTGTAACATTTGACCCGATTTGGTGATCTCGTCCGTAAAACATTACGGCATCTACTGGCTCCCACACGTGCGTCCACGGGTTGAACACTTCTAGCGGCTCACTGGGTCGCCATATACCCTGTGTTTTACCGTCGTGGACGAGAACGCCGTCGCGGTATTCGTACATATTCAGGCACCGTTACACGGATGGTCATGTCAATTTCCACTGCCTCACCCGTTGGAACACGAGCAAGTTCCACGGCCCCGACACCTAAATCAACCATTTCTTCTCGGTGCTCAACCATAAAATCAGTTAAAAAATCACGCAACGCGATCGACTTTTTCATGCTACCTCCTTTCTTTTAACGACAAGATAACCCTAATCGCGCGAACACGGTGTTTATGCTGCCAGCTAAGGGGGCTAAATTAGGTTGGGTAAAAGCCCATGTCAACACCGCTTTCCAAGTTCGATAATCTGTAGTAATAATTCGCCCTTCAGGATGTAGGCAAAGCATAAAGTGGCCCTGAGCCAAAAATGGCTCAGGGCTCACTCCACGGAATAGCACCCCCAACTGGAGTAATTGGGGACATGATCGACTATGATAAGTTAAATCATGTGCCCCAAATGTCTCCTGTGAGAATACCGTGATTGTTGCCAGACTAACGGGCCCGGCTGTTGTGGTCATTGCCATCAGGCACCGGTTCAACGTCCTCGTTGTCGTCGGGCTTGGTGAACTTCTCCCAAGCGCTCTTCACAACCGCCTCCGTCGGCAAGTCAAACGGGAACGCCGACGTCACGCGGATTTGCGGAATTTCCCACTTACGCCGGGTGCCGACGATCTTGCTGTAGACCTGAGCAGGCTGGTTCAACGCCTGCATGAAGCCAAGCGTTTCGCGACGGGCGGACTGCGACGCCAAGAACAGCGTCGCAAACAGCTGTTGCACGCCGACCCAAGCCAGAAACTCGGGGCCGTACATGGCACCACTGTCACGGTCGTCGTGAGACAAGGCCTTGATGCGTTGATACACTTCCGAGTTCGGGTCCGTGGATGCAGTCATATTTTCCCCGTCCCACTGCATCGCCCGCTGCCGGTGTGCGATCAGCACAATGTCAACTTCCTCCCCGAGGTCGATGATCGTCGATGGGCTTGCAGGCAGTCCCCAGTGGCCAGCCTCAAACTCCCGCGACTTGACCACGGTGGAGTTGGACGTATACAACTGAATCCGGGGTAAGAACGGTCCGATCAAATCACTGATCTGTTCCGGCGTCAACGCGGTCGGCGGCTGCAACGAGATACCATGGTCTTGTTGAGCGTCGGCGGGGAGTGCAATCAAATTATCCATAGTCTTATTCCTAGAAAACAAAAAAACAAAAAACTGCCAGCAGCCAACGGTTGGCTGCTGGCGTCAGGCGTCCTGATTTTTCCTATCAGGCGATGCCGAGTTCCTTCTTGAGTTCGGCTGCCCGTTCGGCGGCCTTCTTCGCCATTTCTTCGGCTCGTTCCTTCTGGTTCGCGATCTGCTGTTCCGCTTTCTCACGGCGACGCAGTTCCCAACGTTCCTTCTGGGCGGCCACAGAATCCTTGTCCAACTGCAACACCCAGTTCAACGCAGCCACGACACCGGCAGCCGCGGTGTCCTGCTCGGCATACTGGACCACCGCTTTGACGTCGGCATTTTTCACGTCGGCAGCTTTCCGCAACGTGGGGACAGGCTCGAACGCGGCACGTGCCTTCGCCGGGTCTTGCCCTTGGCGACGAGCAGCCCGGTTTGCTTTGAGCTTCTGGTTGACTGCCGCGGTGAAGTCGGTGGTGTTGTCCGTCTGAGCCTGCTCGACGTAATCGAGCTGCTGGTCTTGCGGCAACCGTGCCAACTGGTACGCATTGGACGCCGAGATAGCCTCGGTATCGACAAAATCTGAGCCAATCTGGGGAACCAGCTTGTTCAAGGCCAACCGCGAGTTGACCCACGCCGTCGACATGCCCACCGTCTGCGCGAGCTGCTCGACGGTCATTGCGGGGTTGATTTCAAGCAGCCGCAGCAACTGCCGGCCGTAGGCGGCCGGTTTCGTCTGCACACGGGCGGCGTTCGCCGCAATTTGCTCAATGAGCACACGCTCGTCGTCCGCCGTCGTGAGTTTCGCGGGGATCGTTTCCCAACCCAACTGCGTCACGGCCGTGTATCGCTGCAAACCATCAATCAGCTCGAAATACGCCTCGCCGGAGGCTTCGTCCGTCTGAGGACGGATACGGACGGGCTGAAGCAACTCACCTAGTTGCTTGATGCTGGTCTTCAGTTCCTGAAATTCGTCACTCTCAAGCTCGGCCGGGCGCAAGGCAACCAGGTTGGGTCGGATACATTCCAAAGGTACGTTCTGCGTGTCACCGGGCTTCATTTTGGGCAATTTGGGCAATTTGGTTGTCATAATCTTTCCTGTACAAGTTTCCAATTTGTGTGTGTTAATCCAGAGTAACGTTATTCATAAGATCAGTAATCTCGGGGTTCGGCAGCAACCGTTGCTGTACCCAAAGTTGATAAAGCTGTTGACATACTTTTATGATATTTGCTATCACAACTTCTTCTGACATCATAACCCTTAAATCTGCGTCTGTGACAATTAAAACATGCTTGAACCCGTCAGCACCCATTTGAACGAGTATTGCCCACGTCTTATCTTTGTCGTTATACTTACCGGCAATTGCTTGAACACCGATACGATCCCACGCATGATTAACTTCCTCTAACCGGCTAGGAATAATACTATTGAGTAATGGCTGACGCGTTGCAGCGTCGGTAAACTGAAAATCGAAAGGTTTACGTGGTAGCGGCATTTGTCCCACCTTTACTTGCAACTAAGACCTCAGCACGTGTGTACCCATAAACCCACTCAACATTAAGGAGCGACCGATCCAATTTCCTCAATTTGACTCGTATAGACGCGTCGTTAGTTGGACCGCGATAGACAGTATCATGCTTTACAGCCGTAGCAACCTCGTGGACGTGCAGCCTGAACTTAATAAGTAGTGCCTGAGTCGTACTTACACCGCCCCTGCCACGGTTGTCTGTTCGTGAAACCTTGTATGATGACAAAAGCACTTGCAGGTAATACTCAAGAGTCTGCAACTTTTCAAGCAACCCATCTGCCAATTCACTACTATTAAGCGCTAGACACCCGCACACCAGTTCGAGTGCCGCGTACAGACGGTAGTTGTCTACCGAAGATAACCGATAAATAATCTCCCGTTCTGTGAGCCGAGTGTTTGCCACGTAGTGGGCGTACTCAGTCTCGCTGTTAGGCGGTTGTTTTATCATCTCGACGGTTTGCGGCTGCGTCAGTGTACCCTTGCGGATATCTTGCCCTGAGCTTCTGCATATTTGCGTTCCAAACTTGGGACCGCGTAAACCCATAACGTAGCTCAACTTCTGCGAGCTCACGGTCAATCTCCCGCAGGGCGGATTTGATTACCACTGTTTGGGCCGGCTTTTGATAAATAATCTCACGTTTTACGTGTGTGAGAACCTGTTCAAGGGCGGCCTCGAACCTGGACTGGCAATCCCACTCCCACGTCAGAGGTAGCTTGGTTATCCGCGACACGTCGTATGACGTCATAAGGCCCTGTAAATAATACTCAAGATCACCGAGCTCTTCACAGCGAGCTTCCTGGGTTTTTGCTGTGTAAAGCTCAAGTAATTCGCCAGCCAACCCGAGAATCATGTGCAGGCGGTGGCAATCTTCCGGGGTTAAATGATGTAAAATATCTTCGCCGGGTTTCCGGCGATCAGAAACAAATTGACTGTACGCGTCAATGGACTCGGCCCGCATAAGCAACCTCCAACCAATGTTGACATAAAAAATCAAATGCCGGTATTTTGATATTATCGTGCTATTTGGATAATATGAATTTGCTCCGAAATATCATCGTTACAAAATGCTAACAAACTGTGATAATGTCCTTCTTATACTTCATTTTCAAATTAAATTAAATTATGCTAATTAAACTATCGGTGTTTGTTATAAACTTTGTTACCGTAAGAGTGATATTTTAAGTCAAACCGATAATATCATATCACCCAGAAATATCCATTCCCCGTGTTTAGATATTTTCCCCTGGGCTCGTATTATCAATTTGACTAATAATATCAAAACGTAACAAAAAGCAGTGATTGTATAGCAAAATAAACCGGCTTGTCAAGTTATAAACATAACAAATCAAGTTATTTTGTCGTTAAAATCCAAGTTATTTTGATAACGCCCGCGTGATATTTTACATCAAATTGCTAATATGGACATTGACTAATAATATCAATTTTACCTTGTGACTAATTTTAGAATTTCGCGTCGCGGCGTGATATATCCTATCAAAACACGGTTTTTGATAGGATATATCACGCCGGTTTATGATTTTTCTTATCAAATTTGCCCTATTTTTTTTTGGAGTAGCAAGATGGCAACACGAAAAGCACGAGAATTAGCAGCACAAGCGTGGTGTGAGCCGGAGACGAGTCATTTGATTTTGGAACCGGCTTTGGCTGAAGCTTTTGCTAAAATTATTGATGAAATTTGGGTCGACCGGCCGTCAGTTGACCTTAAAAAGCCTGTTGGACGCAAGTAATAAGGAGGCTATGTTGATCAGTAGAGCAAATGCAATACGTGATTTCTTACAGGACCGGACACGGCCTGATCTTGCTAGTTTATATCATGACCAGATGGAAGTCCAAGTAAATGTACGTCAGGCGCATGGACGTCGTAAAAGGCTAAAAGGCTCCCGTGCGATCATTTGGACAGACGGGGAGGTCAGTTGGTTCAATTTTCGCATACCAAAGCAAGCGTGGTCACAACCCGTTGACAATAGCACGATGCAATTAAACTTTTCACTCGACACTTTTGCAGAAGGTATCGGTTTAACTGGCTGGGACTTTGGCAATAAGCGGAGTGTATTTGTCGCCTACGACTTTGACGCTCTGATTGGCCATAGCCCCAACCACACAAAGAAACTATCACCGGAGGAACTCGAGACAGTTCGTAAAGCGGCGGCAGCTATTCCGTGGGTAACTGTTCGACAATCTACTGGCGGCCACGGGCTACATCTTTACGTGTTTCTTGAACCGCAAATTGATACAGAAAATCATTCTGAACACGCTGCACTTGCTCGTTCAATTTTGGGGCAAATGTCGGCTCTCGCTGGTTACGATTTTACCGCGTCAGTAGACACGTGTGGTGGTAACATGTGGATTTGGCACCGCAAATATGAGGCTAATTCCGTCCACGGGCTTCGGCTGATTAAACTAGGTGAACCTCTCAGGCAGGTACCCGTGAATTGGCGAGATCACATCTCAACGGCGTCAACACGTGTCCGCTCCCGCGTTAAAGTCGGGTTTATCAATGAACAGGAGCTCGATAGCCTATCTGGTGAATTTGCCCGGGTACCGTTGGATGACGTGCATAAAGCATTAATTGCTCAATTAGACAAAGTTAATGCTTTATGGTGGTTCGATGTCGACCGTCATATGTTGGTTGCACATACAGCCGACCTTAAACGGTCACACGTCGCATTAAAAATGCGCGGTATTTTTGATACTATCGCCACAGGTACCGAGCAAGGGGCTGATCATAACTGTTTTGCGTACCCGTTACCTGACGGGGCGTGGGTTATCCGGCGGTATACTAAAGGCGTGGCTGAGCACGCGTGTTGGTCGCTCGATCGTTCGGGCTACCAACGATGCTACTTTAATTTAGAGCCCGATTTGGATCTTGCTGCCCGACTGCATGGTGCCGTGCAAACTGAAAAAGG
>SKOF01000571.1 GCA_007120155.1 Thioalkalivibrio sp.
ATCCGGCCCGGCACGGCCCTGTTTGTGGAGACCGGCACCCTCGCCTACGGGTTCATATTCTCCCTTGGCGTATCCGCGATCGCACTGCTGGTGGTGGGCGTGATCGGCGGCCGGCTCATCTGCCGGGCGGTCTGCTCGGTACCGCTTGGCTACCTGGTGCCGACGATCGCATTCATGACCATCCTCGGCGCCTACTCGATGCGCAACAGCCTGGTGGACGTGTTCATCATGATCGGTCTCGGGGTGTTCGCCTACGTGGTGCGCTATTTCGGCATCCATGCGGCACCGATCGCGCTGGGGCTGATTCTCGGGCCGATCGCCGAGGACGGGTTCGGCATGGCCATGCTTCAGGGCACCGCCCGCTTCGGCCCAGATGCGGCCGCGATGGCGCTGTTCGTCAATCCGTTGTCCTGGATGCTGATCGCCCTGACGGTGCTGACCCTGGTCTGGCCAGCGGTCCAGAACCGCCGCGGCCGCAAACGTATCCTGGCACAAGGCGAGTGATGACATGATGAACATGAAATCATACAACACCGATCTCATCGCCGGCATCGGGGCCCTTGCCTTCTTCGCCCTGTTCGGCCTTGCGCGCGAGCCCTGGACACCGTTGAGTGCACGCTGGCCCAACGCCATCCTGGTGTTCATCCTGATCTGTGCCGTGTTCCTGCTCATCCGTGCCTTTGTCAAGCCGGAGCGCGCTTCGCTGTTCGACGAAGGCAGCCGGGTGCGCATGGTGGTCTCGGTCGTACTGCTGCTGGTATGGGCAACACTGATGGAATACCTGGGATTCGTCGTCACCAGTGTCCTGGTCTTCTACGCATTCTGGTGGTACGTGACACGCGCGGCGAAGAAGGTGGAGGGTGATGCCTCCCCCATCAGCCTGATGGCCTATGTCCGAGCCGTAGGGGTCATCATCGCGCTGGTCGGGGCGTTCTATTTCATATTCGCCAGGTATTTATACGTTCCGCTCCCGCGGGGCATCCTCATCTAGGGGTCGCCCGAAGTATCGTCAATTCGAAGGAGAAGTCGTTTCATGCATCTGTCCCGCTTTCCCCGTCTGCACTTCGCGCATCTTCCCACCCCGCTGGAGCCCATGGAGGCCCTCTCCAGGGAACTCGGCGGGCCCCGGTTGTGGATCAAGCGCGATGATTGCACCGGGCTGGCCACCGGCGGCAACAAGACCCGCAAGCTGGAGTTCCTGATGGCCGATGCCCTGGAACAGGGCTGCGACACGGTAATCACCCAGGGGGCGGTCCAGTCCAACCACGCCCGGCAGACGGCCGCCATCGCGGCCCGGCTGGGGTTGAAGTGCCACGTCCTGCTGGAGAACCGTACCGGCTCCTCCGACCCGGATTACCTGGGCAACGGCAATGTGCTCCTGGACCGGCTGCTGGGGGCCAGCGTCTCCACCCGGCCCGGAGGTGCGGATATGGCCCGCGAGCTGGACCTGCTGGCGGACCAACTGCGTGCGGACGGACACAAGCCCTACATCATCCCGGGCGGCGGCTCCAACCCGGTGGGGGCCCTGGGCTACGTGAATGCCGCACTGGAGTTGCTGACACAGGCCAATGCAATGGGGCTTCGCATCGACCACGTCGTCCATGCCACCGGCAGTGCGGGCACCCAGGCCGGTCTTGTCACCGGGCTGACGGGCGCACGCAGCGGCATCCCCGTACTGGGCATCAGCGTCCGCGCGCCACGGGAGGCCCAAGAGAATGCGGTGTTCGAACTCGCGCGGCGTACGGCGGAGCATCTGGGCATCGGTGACGTGATCGCCCGGGAGGATGTGGTGGCGAACAGCGACTACGTGGGCGAAGGCTATGCCCTGCCCACGGAGGGCATGGTGGAGGCCATCAGGCTGCTGGCCCGCACCGAGGCGATCCTGCTTGATCCGGTCTATTCAGGCAAGGGCATGGCGGGCCTGATCGATCTGGTCCGCAAGGGTCGTTTCGGGAAGACCGACAACGTGGTGTTCCTGCATACCGGGGGCAGCGCCGCCCTGTTCGGTTATCCGGGTATCTACGGACTGTCTCCGGAGGGTTGACCGGGCATCCCTCCCGCGTTTCCAAATATCCAGATGATTCGGGTAACATAGCTGAGTTGGAGAGGCTGCCCGGGTCTGCCGGAATGGCCACTGAACCCTGGTGATCACGGACATGGAGATCCACGCATGACGGATGGGACGATCAGCGCGGCCGACATCGGACACGGCCCCCTGTACAAGCGGGTCAAGAGCCTGTTGACCCAGAGCCTTGCCGATGGCGAATGGAAGCCCAACGAGGCCATTCCCAGCGAATCCCGCCTGGCCGAGCGTTTCGATGTGAGCATCGGCACGGTGCGAAAGGCCATTGATGAGCTGACCGCCGAACGCATCCTGGTGCGTCAGCAGGGGCGCGGTACCTTTGTCGCGGCCCACACCCAGAACCGCTTTCTCTATCATTTCTACCACGTGGTCGACGAGGACGGCATCAAGCGCTTCCCCACCCCCGAACTCCTGCAGTTCCGACGCACCCGGGCGGAACCGCACGTGGCCACGCGCCTGGGCATCGAGAAGGGAGCACGGGTGATTCATGTGCGCAATCTGCTCCGCATCGAAGGTGCGCCGGTGGAAGTCAACGACATCTATCTGGATGCCGAAGTGTTCGAAGGCCTGGATCGCGACACCTTCAGCAACCGGCCCGGCACGATCTATCAGCTCTACCAGGAGCGCTTCCGCCTGAACATCATCCGCACCATGGAACAGCTGCGCGCGGTAGCCATCGGAGAGGCCGAGGCCCCCCTCCTGCAGCTGGAGCAGAACGCGCCCGTGCTCCAGGTCGCCCGCGTCGCATACACCTATCACTCCCAGCCGGTGGAATACCGTTGTTCCCTGGTGAACACCACCCATCACGTCTATCAGAGCGACCAGGAAGTCCGGGGGTGAAATGGCGGGATTCCTGTTCCAGGGAATCTGACGCTCACTGCCGCAGGGGACGCCGCGAGTGAACGTGGCGTCCCTCCTCATTCCGACGTTTGCCCTGGTCCTGATCGGGTATCTGCTGCGCCGTTACGGCGGCTTCAGCCGGCCCTTCTGGTCGGACCTCGAACGGCTCATTTACTACGTCCTGTTCCCTGCCCTGTTGTTCGGGGCCCTGGCAAGCCGTCCGCTGGAGCTGGGCCAGGCGGCCCCGATGATCTATACGGGCGCGATCTTCATCGTCGCGGGCATGATCCTGGGTTACGGCGCCCGCTGGCTGTTCAGGCTGACGCCCATTGCATTCGCATCCGCCTATCAGTGCAGCTTTCGGTTCAACGGCTACATCGGGTTCGCACTGCTTGGCAGTTTGTACGGCCAGGACGGTATCGCCGCCTTCGGTCTGCTCGTCGGCTTCATGGTCCCCCTGGCCAACGTCGCATCCGTATGGGCGCTGGCCCATCACGGTCAGGGACGCCTGTGGCGGGAGATCCTCACCAACCCGCTCATCCTGTCCACGTTCAGCGGGCTTGTGTGGGCCTGGCTGGGCCTCCCCCTGCCGGGCATGGTTGACACGACACTGGAGTTCCTGGGGCAGGCCGCCCTGCCCATGGGGCTGATCGCCGTCGGCGCAGGACTGCGGATCGTGATCTCCGGGCACCAGATGGGCGCCCTGGTCTATCTGACGGCGGTCAAGCTGCTGGCCGTCCCCGCGATCGCCTGGTGGGTCGGTGGCCTGTTTGACCTTCAGGCGGAATACCTGGCCGCCGCGGTGGTCATGGCTGCCCTGCCCACGGCATCGTCGGCCTACATTCTCACGGTGCGCATGGGAGGCGACGGCCCGCTGGTGGCGTCCATCGTCGCGGTGAACATGCTGGGGGCGATTGTTACGCTGTCACTCTGGCTGTCGCTGCTTTGAACCGGGACGCCTGAAACCGGAAGTGTGGCGCACGAGACGTCCGCTGTCCGATTCACGCTTCCTCGATGATCGCTTCCAGCAGGTGCCGCACGTTCGCCATGGCGGCGGCAATGTTCTCCTGGACCTCATCCATGGTGATCTCCCCCTCGCCGCGCCCGGCGGCCCAGTTGGCGACCACCGCGCAGGTGGCATACGGCAGTTCCATTTCCCGTGCCAGCACCGCTTCGGGCATGCCGGTCATGCCCACCATGTCGCAGCCGTCACGTTCCAGGCGGTTGATCTCGGCAGCGGTCTCCAGGCGAGGGCCCTGGGTGGCGGCATAGGTGCCCTGCTCCACCGCATCGATGCCGATCCTGCGGGCGGCGCCAATGAGCCGCTGCCGCAGCGCGCCGTCGTAGGGCTCGGTGAAGTCCACGTGGGTCACGTGGGTGAGATCCTGGTCGAAGAAGGTGTGCGCACGGGACCAGGTGTAATCGATGATCTGATCCGGAAAGGCTATCCGGCGGGGGCGCATCTCCGGATGGATGCCGCCGACGGCGGCAACCGCCACCACGCCATGGACACCGGCATGCTTGAGTGCCCAGAGGTTAGCCCGGTAATTCACCTGGTGCGGGGGAATCGTATGGCTGTAGCCGTGACGCGCCAGGAACACCACCTCGCGACCGGCCAGGATGCCGTGGGTGAGCGGGCCCGAGGGTTCTCCGTACGGGGTGTGCATCACCTCCCGACGGGATATCTCCAGTCCCTTGAGCGAGGTGAGACCCGTGCCTCCGATGATGGCCAGGATGGTGTCCGTCATGATGTGTGCCCCATGGGTTCGTGGCGGGCCGGGACAGGGGGGAGGATTCCCGCCAGTTCATCCGGCAGGGTCTGAACGTGCTCCGTCACTCTGTTGATCCGGCCCATCAGAATCCGCTCACATGCCATTCACTGCATAGATGCCCGCGGCGTTGCGCAGGTACTCCTTGTAATCCATGCCATAGCCGAACACGTAGCGATCCTCCACCTCCACGCCCACGAAATCCGCCTGGATATGCGGATCACGACGGTCGTGCCGCTTGAGCACGAGCACGGCGCTGTACACGGCGGCGGCATCATGCTGATGGCAGTAGTCCAGGATGCCCGACAGCGTTCGGCCCTCGTCCAGAATATCGTCGATCACCAGAACGGTACGGCCATCCAGCGGAAACTGGGGACGCACCAGCCAATGAAGTTCCGCGGCCCCCTCGACGTCCCCCCGGTATCGGGTGGCATGCAGATAATCCACCTGCAGGGGGAAGTTCAGCCGGGTGAGAAGGTGGCCGGCGGCCACCAGGCCGCCGTTCATGACACAGAGTATGAGCGGATTGCGATCGCCCAGGACTTGCGTGATCTCGCGGCCCAGACGATCCAGGGCCTGTTCCACCGATGCCCGGTCGTGAAGGCAGTCCGCTTCGCGCCATACCCGCGCCGCCTGTTCGGCAGTGATCGTCATTGTGCCAGCTTACCGCCGACGGCCGAGGATGACACCCTGCCCCGTCAATACGTGAAGGTGACGGTGTTGTCGTCCATGGCTTCGCTGATCACGTACGCGCCACCGACGGTTTCATCGATCTCGGGAATCAGGTCATCGCCCCACAGGTCCAGGGTGGGCGTACAGACCTTGAACTTGACGCCCGCTTCGGCTGCATCCTTGATGAAGTCATACACCGATTTGGGGCTTCCTTCCTGGATGAACAGCTTCTCGGCCACGCCCTTCCTGGCAAGTTCGCCGGCGCGCCCGGTCATGATCACCTCCACTTCGTATTCCATGGCGGCGGCCACCGTGGCCTGGAAGAAGGGCGCCCCCAGTTCCGACGGGTTGGTGGGGTCGGTGTTGACCATAACGATCAGCAGCTTGTCAGCCATAACGGTATGTCTCCGGAGCAGAGTCGCTTTCAGACAAAGTGCCGCATTATAGGCATGCCACACGGCCAAGACCAGCGGCCCGGCAGTACCCGCAAGACGCGATTCGCCTCTGGCGGACACGTTGATTATAACTCCGACGCGGCCGGCCGATCCGCTCGCTGTGACGGGCTGCGCTCGCCAGGAACGATGGTCAGATATGTGGGCTAGACATCCAATTCCAGAAGCGGCGAGTCATCGAGGTTTTCCATCGCCTGCCGTGCCCGGCGCCAGGCCGCGGATTCCATGAGTACTTCCCAGGAGGTCCCCTTGCGCCCGTGCATGCGGGCAAGCCGTGCGATGGAGACCGGATCCGGCCCCTTGTCCAGGGCGTCCAGGACCCGCGCCGCGGCATCCGGATGATTGCAGACAAGCACCATGTCGCAACCCGCCCCGAGCGCGGCGAGGGCCCGGTCCGGAAAATCACCCATGCACTCGGCGCCGACCATGCTCAGATCGTCGCTGAAGATTACGCCCTCGAAGCCCAGCCGTTCACGCAGCACCCCGCGCAGCCAATGGCTGGAGAATCCAGCCGGCAGCGCATCACATTGTTCGTAGATCACGTGGGCAGGCATGATCCCGGCCAGCCCGTAATGAATCATGCGCTCAAAAGGCAGGATATCGCCGTCGAGGTCTGCCGGATCGCGCCGGTCCACCGGCAGTGCCAGGTGGGAGTCCTCGCGTACCCCGCCATGGCCGGGAAAATGTTTCCCCACCGCTTCCATGCCGGCGTGGCGCATACCGTTCATGAAATGGCGGGCCAGATCGGCCACCACTTCCGCATCCCGATGAAACGCCCGGTCTCCGATGACCCCGCTCAGGCCGTGGGACAGATCCAGGACCGGGGCGAAACTGAAATCCACACCCACGGCGCGCAACTCCGACGCCATCAGCCACCCGGCCATGCGTGACAGCTCCCGCGCACGTTCCGGATCGCGGTCGTGACATTCACCCAGCCGCGCCGCCGCCGGCAACCGGGTGAAGCCGTCCCGGAAGCGCTGCACCCGGCCGCCTTCGTGGTCCACGGCCACGAGAAGCCGCGGCGTGCGCAGGGCATGGATCTCCCGGACGAGTTCGTTGAGCTGCGCGACAGACTCGAAATTGCGGGTAAACAGGATCACACCGCCTGCGCGCGGGTGGGCCAGCAGGCGCGCTTCCGCCCGGGACAGCGAAATGCCCTCCAGATCGAGCATGACCGGGCCCAGAGACATCTTTTCGACCTTGCGTGCCTGAACGAGTTTGTCATTGTACCGAAATCACCGGTCCGCGGTCCGCCAGCACAGCCGTGACCGGCACACCGCCGGATGGCGCCTCCACGGTACCTGCCCCGTCATCCGGGCCGCACCGTTCTTCGCACCGCAGGATCAAAAAAAAGGGGTGCACGAGGCACCCCAAAAGCAGGAGGAGTTCTGAGACATGGCCAACAAGATGCGAGGACACAGTCCAGTCGGTCACGCGTAACTACTATGCATTGCGCGTGCCATGTACGTTTTTATTTGTAATCATTGTGTTGTGGAATATACTTAGTGTGATGGTGCACCAGAGGAGCGCATGTCCGCCACGGGCTGCGCCGACTTGGTGCAGGCAAGGTTCGACGGGGCAAAGGATACACGGGCACGTTTCGTGGTCGTGTCCCCGGGAGCAGGCCGTCATTGCCGTTCCATGCAGGCTGGAGGTTGCGCCATTTCGAATCAGTCATCGGGATGGCTGTGCAACCGATTTCATTCATTGTCCGGGGAGATCACGATGTCCGGAACCACCCAACGTTTGAAGGCGCTTTCCGCGCTGGCTCTGTCACTTGCCTTGCTGGGGGGTTGTGCCACGACCGCGGACCTGCAGCAGGCCCGCTCCACGGCGGATGAGGCCGCCGCAGAAGCGAGCCAGGCCCGCACCGAGGCCAGTCAGGCACGCCTGGCCGCCGAGCAGGCCACCCGCACCGCCAACGAGGCTCGCGATCTGGCCGCAGAGGCCAACCGCAAGGCCGATGCGGCACTGGAGGAGACCGCACGGCTCCGGGAGGCCATGGATCGCATGTACGAGCGCGGCACTCCGAAGTAGGGCCGGCGCATCCGGGCGCGCGTGCGGTTCCGCGCCCGGATGCCATAGATCCGCGGGGTGGTACCTGGGGTCGGAATGAACGGATGAGTCCGGGCGTTTCCGGCTACCGGTATGAAATCACCGGAAGGCGGCCTCGCCCGGTGCGTTCAGGTTGACCACATGGCCGCTCTCGCCCGTTGCCTGGCGAATCACTTCCGCCAGAGCCCTCGCCTCCCCGGCATTGCTCGCGGGCCCCACCAGCACCCGGGTCAGGGTCTGCCGTTCCTGACGGTCTTCATCCAGCCGCACCGTGAATCCCGCCTGTTTCAGGCGTGACGCCAGCCTTTGCGCATTGTCGGTCACTCCGAAACTGCCCATCTGCACGTACCACTGCAGCACCTCGCCTTCGCCCGGCGGTTCCGTCTCCTCGGGGGCCGGGTGACCGGCGCCGGCGGTTTCAGGTATCCCCGGCTCCTGATCGAACACCCCCACCGGCTCCGGGATGCCGGTGCGCGCCATGGCCACCTGGTGGACCGCGTCCCAGTCCACCCGGGCCATGCGCGCGGCCGTGGCGGCCACCACGGCCCTCACGGCCGGGGTCAGATTGTTGGGTTCCTGCAGCTCCTCCAGCACCGGATGAGCCTCCAGGTACAACGTATCGCCCGACCAGCCCGCTTTCACGGGTTCGTTGACGATGTGCACGTGGGTGCCGACCGGGATGCGACTGAACAGGTGCTCGATGTCCGCGGGCCCGAGACGGATGCAACCGTGGGTGGCCCGCATGCCGATTCCTTCGGGCCAGTTGGTGCCGTGGATCAGGTAGCTGGGCCGGCTCAAGCGCATGGCGAAATCACCCAGCGGATTGTCGGGCCCCGGCGGAACCCGGGCCGGCAGAGACTGCCCCCGGGCCGCGTAGGATTCACGTACGGACGCGGGCGGATGCCAGGCGGGCCGCTCGGTCTTCTCGATCACCGACAGGGTGCCCACCGGGGTGGACCAGTCCATGCGTCCGATGCTCACCGCGTAGGTCATCAACTGGCCGTCGCCCGGCGTGAAATCGTAGAGCCGCATCTCGGGCAGGTTGATGACGATCCCGGAACGCGCGGTCCGGGGCAGGACATGACCACGGGGAAGTACCACCGGGGTCCCCTCCCCCGGAACCCAGGGATCGACGCCGGGGTTGGCATTGCGGATCGCGTGATACCCCAGTCCATGGGCGCGCGCGATGTCGATCAGCGTGTCCTCGTAACGGGCATGGACCGTCAACAGTTCACCCACCAGGTCCGAATCCGGATCCAGGACCCGCACCGCCTGTTCCGCAGGATCATCCCCGGCACCGACGGCACAGAACGGCATGACCAGTAACAGCAATACGCCCGCCAGGACGTTGCCCCTCATCCGGCAGTCACCTCCGGCATGCCCAGGCTGCCCTTGCGCAGGTGCTCGATGTGATCCCGCAGGCGGGCGGCCTCCTCGAACTCCAGATTGCGGGCATGCTCGAACATTCGGCTTTCCAGCGCGGCGATCTCCCTGATGGCCTTCTCCGGCGGCAGGGCGTACGCCCGCTCGTCCTCGGCCACGCGGGCGAAGCGCCGGGGCGATGCCATGGCGCCCCCGGCATAGGCCCCTTCCATGATGTCGGCCACGCGCTTCTGGATGCTCCGGGGCGTGATGCCGTGCTCGGCATTGAAGGCAAGCTGCTTCTCCCGGCGCCGTTCGGTTTCCTCCATGGCCCGTGCCATGGAGCCCGTGATCCTGTCCGCATAGAGGATCGCACTGCCATGCACGTTGCGCGCGGCCCGGCCGATGGTCTGGATGAGCGAGCGGTCAGAACGCAGAAAACCTTCCTTGTCGGCGTCGAAGATGGCCACCAGGGACACTTCCGGCATGTCCAGGCCCTCGCGCAGCAGGTTGATGCCCACCAGCACGTCGAACTCGCCCAGGCGCAGGTCGCGGATGATCTCAACCCGCTCCACCGTGTCGATATCCGAGTGCAGGTAGCGCACCCGGACTCCGTGCTCCTGCAGGTAATCGGTCAGATCCTCGGCCATGCGCTTGGTCAGCGTGGTGATCAGCACCCGCTGGTCCGCCGCCACACGGGCGTGAATCTCGGAAAGCACGTCGTCCACCTGGGTTGCTGCCGGGCGCACCTCCACCTGCGGATCCACCAGCCCCGTGGGTCGGACCACCTGCTCCACCACCTGACCCGCGTGCTCCAGTTCGTAAGGGCCCGGCGTGGCGGAGACATGAATGGTCTGGGGCGAGAGGTCCTCGAACTCCTCGAAGCGCAGCGGCCGGTTGTCCAGGGCCGATGGCAGCCGGAAGCCGTACTCCACCAGGGTCTCCTTGCGGGAGCGGTCGCCGCGGTACATGCCGCCCAGCTGTGGAATGGTCACGTGACTCTCGTCCACCACCAGCAGCGCGTCCTCGGGCAGGTAATCGAAGAAGCACGGCGGCGGCTGACCCGCCTCGCGCCCGGAGAGGTAGCGGGAGTAGTTCTCGATGCCCGAGCAGTAGCCCACCTCCAGGATCATCTCGATGTCGAACAGGGTGCGCTGCTCCAGGCGCTGCGCCTCCACCAGCTTGTCCGCGGCGCGCAGCTGCTCCAGGCGCCCGCGCAGTTCCTCCTTGATCTGTTCCACCGCCGCCAGCAGCGTCTCCCGGGGGGTGACGTAATGGGTCTTGGGATAAATGGTCAGCCGCGGCACCCGGCGCAGCACCTCGCCGGTAAGCGGGTCGAAATAGGACAACTGTTCCAGTTCATCGTCGAACAGTTCCAGGCGCACCGCCTCCCGCTCGGACTCGGCCGGATGGATATCGATCACCTCGCCGCGCACCCGGTAGGTACCCCGGCGCAGCTCCATGTCGTTGCGGGTGTACTGCAGTTCCGCCAGACGCCGCAGGATGCCGCGCTGGTCCACCCGGTCACCACGCTTCAGGTGCAGCACCATCGCGAGATAGGCATTCACATCGCCCAGACCGTATATGGCAGACACGCTGGCCACGATGATGGCATCGCGCCGCTCCAGCAGGGCCCGGGTGGCGGACAGGCGCATCTGCTCGATATGGTCATTAATGGAGGCATCCTTCTCGATGAAGGTGTCCGAAGAAGGCACATAGGCCTCCGGCTGGTAATAGTCGTAATAGGAGACGAAATATTCCACCGCGTTCTCGGGAAAGTACACCTTCATCTCCCCGTAGAGCTGGGCCGCCAGGGTCTTGTTGGGGGCCAGGATGATGGTCGGGCGGCCCGTGTGCTGGATCACGTTGGCGATGGTGAAGGTCTTGCCGGACCCGGTCACCCCCAGCAGGACCTGATGGGCCAGACCGTCGTCCAGCCCTTCCACCAGCCGGGAAATGGCCTCCGGCTGGTCACCGGCCGGCGAATAGGCCGTCTTGAGGGAAAATTGCCGGGTCATTGGGCTTATCTTAACCGCCGTCTTTGCGTATCATTCATATGTTTTGCGCCGCGATCGGGTATTGTCCCGGCACGGCCCTCTCAAATGCCCCCATCCACAACCTGACATACCGGACACGACCTTGGACATCAAGCTTTCCACCCGCGTTCAGCGCATCAAGCCCTCCCCCAC
>SKOF01000548.1 GCA_007120155.1 Thioalkalivibrio sp.
CCTTACGCAAACAGAACGCCGCACCGCCATTCGTCCGCTTTCCGCCATCCAAGGCGCTCATGTTGCAACAGCGGAGGGTTCCTGGATGGACGTTGCGAAGGTCCGCAAGGTCCCGCATAGCGGCCGGCCAGGCGAGGCCCGTCGGCAGAGACCTCAGGTTCAATAACTGTGGTTTGTGAGACGCCCCGACGCACACGTCCGGGTTGCGCTGAGCCGGCGTCATGAGCAGACGCCGGCGCCGTGCGGCCATGTGCTCAGGCACGGTCGGCCTGCTGGTCGGGAAAGAGCCAGATGGGGCGGGTTGAGGGTAAGCACGACGGCGTGGCCCTATGCGGCGAGGCTTGACGGCTGTCCGCGAGTCACCTTCCCTGTTCCACTATTGGCATCGGAACGGAACATCCTTACCTTTTTTTGAGGGGGGGATGGGCACCGGCCCGAAGAGAGCCGGATTGGCTCCGCGGCTCAGACCGCCATGTGGGTGCGGGTCCAGCCGGCCAATGCCTCCTCGCTCAACTCACCTGCGGCAAGCCGCATCATCGTGTCGTATTTCTCCGCGCCGCTCGCCATCAGATCGGCCCCGTTGAGACGGAGAAAGAGGCGCAGCAGCACCAGCGCCGTGCGCTTGTTCCCGTCGGCGAACGGATGGTTTCGGGCAACGCCCCATGCATAGGCTGCGGCAAGCGCGGCCAGGTCAGGTGCCGGATCTCCATAGGCCAGTAGTGACTTCGGTCGCTCGAGCGCCGAGGTCAGGAGCCCGGGATCGCGCACACCGTCGAGGCCGCCATGTTCCGCGATCTGCCTGCGATGGACCGCGCGCGCAACATCCTCGCGCACCCAGACCGGCTCGCTCATTCCGACAGTTTCTTCAGCACATCACGATCTTCGCGCATCAACGCCTCGGCCATCTCGATCTGGGCCGCGAAGTCCGGATCATAGGCTGTGAGTTCCACGCCGTTCGGCGTCTCCACAGCGAAGATCGTGTCGCCCTTCGAGACGCGCAGCTTGGCCAGCAGGTCCTTGGGCAGGACCACACCGACCGAGTTGCCGATGGTCGTCACCTTGAGTTGGGTCATCGCCACATTCCTGAGCTTGAGGCTGTTATAATATCCGTTATAATAGAACTGTTCAATGCCGGTCTGCAAACGGGTGTTCCCCGCGCGAGCCGCTCACGGAGTCCCGTTGTGCCATAGCCCCCCAGCGCCAACGTTTCAGCAAATCGTCGCCGGTCGGGGCTGGCGTTGTCGAAACAGGCTGGCGCACCAAGCCCATCCACAGCCGAGGCCTCCGGAGAGGATTTCGGCCCAGATGATCGCCGAGTTGCGCCACCAGATCGCGACGGTGGGACACCAGCTGTGCAGCCGTTGGTCCGGTCGTTTGAGAACGGTGGTGCAAAATTCCTCCACGGTAGCTGCGGGGTAGGCCCGCTGCGCGGGACGCAATAGTCGTCCACCTTTGTCCGTCATGCGGGCTGTTGGGAGAGCGAGAGGATCATCACTGTGAACTTGTACAGGAAGGTTCGTCCGGCCTGAACGCCGCCAGCACCGCAGCCATGGCCAGTTGCGATCCCACCTCGCCGACCTCCTGGCAGCCCGCAACTGCACCCGCAGGCGTGGGACGCCAAACGACTCCGAGCCATATGAAGGCCTCCGCAAGGTCCTCGTTGCAGAGCCAACCAACTCATTCTTGACACGACGCACCAGATGCCAGGGCTGAACACCCCGTGCGCGGGCGCGGGGTCCTCTGCAACGCTCCATCCAGGCGCGGCGAACTGCAAGGTGGGCCGCGGGGCGTGTGGATACGGCCACAGGGCCCACGGTTCGAGGGGGTAACGGCGCACGGTAGAGGGTTCGTACGCTTCTGAGATATCAGCGCAAGGCTGGAAAGGCAGAGGGAAGGAACGTCTGGGGGATGATCAGGAACAGTGGCGGAAACAGGATCCCCGCCAGGATGATCGCCATCACGAGCCCGATCAGCGGAGCAATGGCAATGAAGGCCCTCGGGGTGGAGACATTGCCGATCTGGGTGGCGATGAGCAGGCAGATCCCGTAGGGCGGCGTGATCAGCCCCAATGTCAGCGTCAGCACCACCACGAGGCCCATGTGTACCGGGTCGATACCGCCGATGGTGGCGATCTGCTGGATGATCGGCAGGAAGATGATGACCGCGGGCACCGGGCTCAGGACGGTGCCGATGAGAAGCAGAAACCCCGCCACCATCACCATCAGACCGACCCGGGTTTGCGTGACCGAGAGCATGAAGTCGGCGACTTCGCGGGCGATGCCGAGGAAGGCAATGAGCCAGCCCATGACGCCCGCCGCCGCCACCGCGAACATCGGCAGCGAATAGGCGATGACCGAATCCGACAGGATCTTCGGCAAGTCCCCGATGGCGATGGTCCGGTAGAAAAGCATCGCCAGCGCGAGCCCGACGACCACCGCGATGGCCGCAGCCTCGGTGGCGGTGAAGATGCCCAGCGTGATGCCCCCAAGCACCACCAGCGGCAGCACCATGGGGGGCGCCGCATACACCCCGGTGCGCAGCATCCGTCCCATCGAGAAGCGTCCCTCGGGCCGGATGTCGAGCCTGCGCGCCACGAAGAAGACATAGCCCATCTGGCTGAAGCCGATCAGGAGGCCCGGCACGATGCCGCCCAGGAACAGCGCCCCGATGGAGACGTTCCCAAAGGCACCATAGATCACCATCAGGATCGACGGGGGAATGATGGCGCCCAGCACGCTGGACGCGGCGGTCAGCGCGACGGCGAAGGGCGCAGGGTAGCCCGCCTTCTTCATCGCCGGGATCATCACCGCCCCGATGCTGGCGGTGTCCGCGGCCCCCGAACCCGACAGCGAGGCGAACATCATCGAGACCATGACGTTGATGTGCCCGAGCCCGCCGCGGATGTGTCCCACCGTGCTGTCGGCAAAGGTCAGCAACCGATCGGTGATGCCACCGTCGTTGATCAGCCGTCCAAGCAGCAGGAAGAACGGCACCGCCAGAAGCGGGAAGGAATTGATCGAGGCGAACATCTGGTTGACCACCGAGGTCAACGGGATGCCCAG
>SKOF01000119.1 GCA_007120155.1 Thioalkalivibrio sp.
CGGGCCATCATCGAGGCCAGCGAGGATGCCATCTACGTCCACGACATGGACACCGGCGCCATCGTCGACGTCAATCCCAAGGCCTGTGAGGCGCTGGGCTACAGCCGCGGGGAGATGCTCCGGCTCAGCGTGGATCAACTCAGTTCCGGTGTCCCGCCCTACACGGGCGTGGAGGCGGCACGCCTGATGGACCGGGCGCGGCAGGGGGAGCCGATGTGCTTCGAATGGCACCGGCGCAATCAAGATGGTTCGCTGCACTGGGATGAGGTCTGGCTCAAGCGCATCCACCTGGGTGGCGTGGACCGCATCGTTGCCATCACCCGCGAGATTACCCAACGCAAGGAGCGAGAGGTGGCCCTCAGGCGCAGCGAGGACCGGCTGCGGGCGACGGTGGAGGCCTCCCTGGACTGCATCATCGGCATGGACGTCGAGGGCCGCATCACCGAGTTCAATCCGGCCGCGGAGCAGTGCTTCGGGCTGCGCCGCGACGACGTGATGGGGCAGGTGCTTGCCGAACTGATCATCCCGCAACGATTCCGTGCGGAACATCACGCGGGCCTGATGCGCTTTCGCGAAACCGGCGAGGGGCCTTACCTGGGGCGGCGCGTGGAGATCACGGCCCAACGTGCGGACGGCACGGAATTTCCGGCGGAACTGGCCATCGACGTGGTGCGTTCCGCCGAGGGCGATCTGTTCATCGGCTACCTGCGCGATATTACCGAACGGCGCCGGGCGGAGGAGGGAAGGGCGCAACTGGAGGCGCAGCTCCGTCAGGCACAGAAGATGGAGGCCATCGGCCATCTGACCGGCGGTATCGCCCACGATTTCAACAACATTCTTACGGGCGTCATGGGATACGTTGTCCTGGCCCAGGAGCGCGCCGCGTGCGCCGGTGATGACCGTCTGCTCCAGTATCTCGATCGGGCCTCGGAGTCTGCGCTGCGCGCCCGCGACCTGATCCAGCAGATGCTGACGTTCAGCCGCGGCCAACGGGGTGATCCGCGCCCCCTGGATCCGAACCCCCTGGTCAGGGAGGCAGTGAAACTGCTGCGCTCCACCCTGCCCGCCACGGTATCGCTCAGCACGGAGCTGTCTGACAACGTACCGCCGGTGCGGGTGGACCCCGTTCAGGTGGAACAGGTGCTCATGAACCTGTGCATCAACGCCCGGGATGCCATGGAGGGGCACGGTGGAATCCGCGTGCGATTGCGTCGTCGCGAGGTTGCGCAAGGTGTGTGTGCCTCCTGCCGGGAGCCCGTCGAGGGGGATTTCGTGGAACTGTCCGTGGGTGACGAGGGGCCCGGTGTGGCACCCGGACATCTGGATCGGATCTTCGACCCCTTCTACACCACCAAGGGCGTGGGACAGGGCAGCGGCATGGGGCTTGCCACGGTCCACGGGATCGTGCATGAGCACGGTGGTCACGTGGAACTGATCACAGCGCCGGGGAGAGGGGCCGAGTTCAGGGTCCTGCTGCCCGCGCTGGCACCGGAGACGCGGGCGGGCAGTGTGGCAATGGCCGATGCCGCGCCGATGGCCGTCCGTCCGTCTCCCCGCCTGCGGGGCAGGATGCTGCTGGCCGACGATGACGATACCGCCGGGGCATTCGTGGAGGAGCTGCTGCGCGGCTGGGGGCTCACTGTGGCGCGGGCCCATGACGGGGTCGAGGCGCGCGAGATGCTGGAGGCGGGCGAAGCCTTCGATGCCGCACTGCTCGATCGTGCCATGCCGGGCCTGTCGGGGCTCGAGGTGGCGGCCTGGGCACGGGACCATCGTCCCGCCCTGCCTGTGGTGCTTTATACCGGCTACAGCGAGGATCTGCCGCGGCACACGCTTGAAGGGGCCGGCATCCGGGCCCTGGTGCACAAGCCCGTGGATATTCATGTGCTGTGGCGGGTGTTGCGGGATGTGCTGGGCGATGCGTGACAGGTGACGTGTGACGGGGAGAGACGCAGCGCCGCCCCTTCGTCACGGCCTTTTCCGCATGGGCACGCCTGACTCCGCGGCCCGCATGGGCACGCTTCGCTTTGCCCATCCTACGGAACGGCGGTGACGGGTGACGGGTGACGGCAAGGAGGAGAGTCTGTAACGCCTTCCCGTCACTTGTCACGTGTCACGTGTCACGTGTCACTGCCCCCCCCTCCCTCCTGACGTCGTCACTCCTGACTCGGCGGCCCGCATGGGTCCGCTTCGCTTGACCCATCCTACCGGCTACGGGCTGTCGCTTTCCTCCTGACTCCTCACACCAAACGACATTCCGGCAACATTCCTCCGACAATTCCGCAACAGGGCCGATACACCCGTGGCCCAGACTCCCCATCAACGGTACGCGGATTCCCCGCGGTTCCGGAAAACCGAGTGATGGAGGATTCAATCATGCTCAAGCGTATTCTCGTATTCGGCTACGGGGTGACCTGTTACGCCATCTTCTTTGCCACCTTTCTGTACGCGATCGGCTTCGTGGGCGATCTGGTCGTGCCGCGCACCATCGACGGAACGCCAAACGTGCCATTGTGGAACGCATTGCTGGTGAACCTGTCCCTGCTGGGCCTGTTCGCTGTGCAGCACAGCGTCATGGCACGGCCGGCCTTCAAGCGCTGGATCACCCGCTATATCCCGCAGGCGGCGGAACGCAGCACCTACGTGCTGCTCTCGAGCATTGCACTGATCGTGCTGTTCCTGAACTGGGAGCCTATGGGCGGTGTGATCTGGCAGGTGGATCACCCGGTCGGCCAGGGGCTGCTCTATGGCGCCTATGCCTTCGGGTGGCTGCTGGTGCTGCTCGCCACGTTCCTGATCAACCACTTCGATCTGTTCGGTCTGCGCCAGGTATGGCTGTACCTGATCGGCCGCCCTTACACCCCGCTGGCGTTCAAGACCCCGGCGCTGTATCGGACGGTGCGTCATCCCCTTTATGTGGGCTGGCTGTTTGCCTTCTGGGCCACGCCCGTCATGACGGCGGCGCACCTGGTGTTCGCGGTCATGACCACCGCCTACATCCTGATCGCCATTCAGCTGGAGGAGCGTGACCTGATGGACGCGCATCCGGAGTA
>SKOF01000020.1 GCA_007120155.1 Thioalkalivibrio sp.
CATCAGATAAGATCACCATTGATTGGGGAAGGGCGCACAAGCCATTCTGGCTTGGGCCTTTCAGAGACACGAGCCAAGACTCTGAAGAGTTAGAGCGCTTGCTAAACCAGATGAATCGAACCTTGACGCTGATGGAAAGAGATCAGCGCCGAGAGGATCTAGAGTCGAGCATTGCCGAGGCTCGACAAGAGCATGGCACGTCCTCGGACGAGTTCAAGGATGCAGTAGAGGCCCTGAACGAGTTCGAGAGACAAGTACGACGCGATGATGCTAGAACTCGAATCCAGGAACAAATTGATCTGGTCAAGGCTCTTGAAGAGCACGAGCGCATGCTAGCGGATAATCGTTTGCAGTATGCTGATGATAGACGACCATTGCGAATGCAGATTCGCGTGCTCAATGAGCGCATCGCAGCCGAGGAGCGTTACTCGGATGAGTGGATGCGTCTAGTAAGCGAGCGCGATGATCTTGCACAGCAAGAACTTGCCAATCTCAATCAGATGCTTGATGAGGAAGAGCGCATCAAGGAACAGATCGTTGATCTTGAGCGCGGCCTTAACGACGATATCAAGAGATTGCGCGAGCAACGAGATCAGGACGAGCGACAGGCTATCAAGGCCCGAGCCGATTCTCTTGAAGGATTCTTTACTCCGATGCAGCGCATGGAGAGAGAATGGGGCAACACCATTGGTGCGGTTACGGCCAACATACACGACCAAATTGCCATCTTTGATGAGTGGGGTCAGAACCTTGACACCTTGCGGCAACGAGGCTTGGATGATGATGCCATCGCTCAACTTGGACTTGATGATCCTGCGAATGCTGCGACTGTGGCTATGTTCGTCAATGCCACGGATAAGGAATTGCAAGAGCTTAATAATGTCGTGAGCAAGCAAATGGATTCTGTCAATAAGCAAACTAAGCGAGAGCAAGAGGGCTTGTTTGGAGAGCTTGGACAAAATCTCAAGGACATTCAGAAGCAGTTCTCTGATGACCTTAATGATCTGCATAAGCAATTCAATGAGGATCAGCGAGAACTAAAGGACAAACTAGCGGCTATTGGCCAAGATAGCGGTAGAACCTACGCTGAAGCTATTGCTGCCGGATTAGAGTCTGGCAACGTAGAGATTGCTAATGCCGCTAGGCGTCTAGGCCACACGGTGGACCAATCATTCAAGTCAGGCGCTGGACTTGAATCTGCTACGGAGGATGAAGCCAGTCGCGTGTTTGAGATGTTCGACAAGCACGGAGTTGATCCTAGATTCCACGCTTCGGGCGCACAAGAAGACCCAGAAGTCAGAGCTTGGCGCATTGCTCAAGAAGTGGCCTCTGGCGAACGCACGTGGGATGATGTTGATAGAAGCATTGGATTGATTGCTGAAACCCAGCAAGATATTCGAGACATCTTCAACAGAGTCAGTGGAGCCAGCCTTGGCGATCACGCTGATGAGACTTCTCAAGAGCGACTAGCCAGAATCACTGCCGAAGTAATGACTGGCGAACGAACCCTCAAGGACGTGGAAGATGCCCTAAGACGAGCATCAACTTCGTTCGACACAGGAGGGATCTTGCCTAAGGGATTGTCTCTTGCCTTCAATGGCACAAGACAGCATGAATACATTGCCAAGTCTTGGAATCCTCAAGGTCAGAACTTCGGATCAGATGATCGTCCAATTACTGTAGTCGTGGAAACCCACGTCGATGGGCAAGTGATCGAGAAGACCGTGACCGAAAGACAACTAGCCAAGGACAGACTAATTCGAGTGAGAGCAGGAGCGTAAACATGCCAAAGCCAAGAGCGTTTATTCAACGATATGGTATGCCTCACACTCGAATTGAATTTCCCCGGCTCACGGAGCAAAGCATCAGTCGCGAGGGGGAGGGCACGTTCCTGCAATTTGCGGGGCGTGACTTCCCCGTTGGGGCCAGACCAAAGCGCAAACCCGCTAAGGCTTGGGAGATAGAGATTCCGCTGGCTCGTAGTGAGCAATACCTAGCCAACGAAATTGATTGGCTATTGGAGCAAGCCTACTTTGCTGATGATGCCAGGCTATGGTTCGTGCCCGACAAAGACGTTAATGATCCAGTGCATCCAGGCACAGTAGTCGAGGTTCACGATTGGGACATGAGCAGAGAGCCAGGCGGGATCGTCAGATTCAGATTCACTGCCCAGGAGACAGAGTAATGCAACCACTAGTAGATGGCCCTCGTAGCCACTTGACCGAGGCTGAAGTGCTCAAGTCTTTGTCATTCAAAGGCGGGGCACAAGTCTCCTGGGGAGTAGAAGTCCTAGATCTGGACACGGGACAAGAGATTGAGCACGATCTAGAATTCATCTCTGGTACTGTGTCTTGGTCATATCGAGTCCCTAGTTCAGTAACAGGGAGAGCAGAAAACACGGCTCAGGTTCGTCGCACGGGAGAGCTTAATGTCGCAGGGGACTGGGGCAATCTACACCCTCTACAGGTTCTGTTTCGCGTGTACGTGACCATGTCGTCGCAAGGCATCGAGTCTAAGTGGTACATTGGAACGTTTGTCTCGACCTTGCCTCCTAGAGTGTGGGACGGAAGAACAGAGCAGTGGCGACTAGATATTGCGGACAAGTCTCATTATTGGTCAAAGCACAAGCTCACTGACCCTAGAACCATCGGCTTCAATAGGCACATCTTGCTCTTCATCCAAGAGGAGATGCTAGCAAAGTTTGACGAGGACGAGTTCGACTTTCCTAGCATTGACAGATTCGCTCTGGAAGACTTGCACATAGAAGAGGGCGAATCATATCTTGACATGTTCAACGTGGGTTTGGAGCATAAAGGCTTTGAGCCTCTTACTGCCACTCCAGAAGGCTTGCCAAAGACTAGAGATGCTGATGATTACCTAGAGACAGAGATAGAACACGTATACACGACAGATTCTGACTCCACAGTGATCGAGGGATTAGACACTGATCCTGTCTTGCCCGAGGCCCCTAACGTACTCAAGTTCGTGGCGCGCAGAGGTCCTAGCCTTCCAGTCGAGAACAACGGCATCCACACAGTATTCAATTACAA
>SKOF01000476.1 GCA_007120155.1 Thioalkalivibrio sp.
TACGACCCACAACACCTTGGGCCCCACAGCCGCGGTACTGGACACGGTGCTGATAATGGCCCAGATGTTGAGGATGAGCAGAATGATGCCGAGCAGACCGCTGATTTCGATGCCCATGGTGTCCCTTTCCTGTGGTTGTGTATTGAGCGAACGAAGCGTGATGTCATCCTGCGCGGATCGACCGCTTCAGCGGCGGGCGCCGAACAGGACGAGCACCAGTCCGACGGCCGCGGCCACGCCCCCGCCCACCAGGTAGCCGGTGGTGGCATCGGAGTATTGGCCCGTGACGGTCTGGCGTACCTCTTCAGAGATCGTTTCGGTGGCGGCGAACCCCATCCAGAGCAGGATGGCGCCGCCGACCAGCAGGGCAATGCCGAGAATGCGCGTCCAGTGCATGGGCATCTCCATTCGTCATGGGCGGGCAATACCGGATCATGTCTCCCTGATCCTGTCTGACAGAGTAAGTCAGGGACACGGCGTGCGCAATCCGCTGGCCGCATGCTCCGCGGCGTCCCCGCTCCAGTGCAGGGCCAGCCAGATCGTATCCTGATCATGGGCCGTCCAGGTCACGCGGTGCTGTCGCCCGGCGGGAATGAACAGCCAGTCTCCGGCCCCGAGCCGGACGTGCCCCTCGGGCGAACGGTACTCCAGGGCCGCCGCACCCTGAACCAGCAGCACCCACTCGTCCGCGTCCTGGCAATACCAGACGCCCTCGGGCGTGGTGTGCCCCCGCGAGACGATGCGTTCCACACGGACACCCCGGTGCTCAAGCAGGGCATCCACCTGCTCCCCGGGCAGGTCCTTCGGGATGTGATCGAAGAGGTTGGGCATATCGTGACGGCCGGCGCTTCACTGCTCCCGTTCCAGTGCGTCGACCAGTTCCTCCGCGGCCACATGTCCATAGAGGACGCGGCCTTTCGGCGTCACGATGGCCGGCGTGCCGATGAACCGGTGTTTCAGGGCCAGATCCATCTGCATCTCCACCGCCTTGCTTTCGCACCCGGAGGCGTCGATGATCTCGCCACGCTTGGCGCGGGTGATGGCATCCTTGCGGTCTTCACTGCACCAGACGGCGTGCATCTGCTCCAGGGCGTTGTCGATGTTGGGGAAGGCCGCATAGCGGATCTCCACGTCGAACAGCATGTAATCGTCCATCTGGGTGTGCAGGCGGCGGCAGAAGGGACAGTTCACGTCGGTAAACACGGTCACCGCGTAGCGGGGCGCGTCAGGGCGGAAGATGATCAGATCCGACTCGGGGATCGCGGCCACCTGCTCGGCCAGTTGCGGATTGTCGGCGCCGCCTGCCGCGGCCTGGCCGAGCCACAAGGCCATGAGACAGGTCAGCAGCGGAATGACGGCGTTTTTGACCATGCAATGTCTCCTGTGTTGGGATGATCGTCAGCCGCAGGCACCTCGGGCCCGGATGTGTCTGCGCACACCCGGGGACCGGCGGGGCACGGACGCGGGACCTGTCCTGTAAGGCCATGTTCGGGGCCCTTTGTTCCCGGTGCAGGGCGTACGCGAGGGCGTAGTCATGGGGAATTGACGCGGGGAACCCGGGTATTCTTCCCGTTGGAGCGAACTGTGATGGCCGGACGCAAGCTTAGCATGTTGTTCGCGTATGGCGAACGGCGGGGTGCATGCCCGGAGGAGCGGCCATGAGACGGCGACGTACCGATATGGGTCTGGTGCTGGTGGGCCTGCTGTTGCTGGGGGTGGCGGCTACGTGCTGGTAACCGGTGAGATCTGGTTCAGCCGCACAGCGGTCACCGAATACCAATCCATGTCCGGACCGGGGGCCCTTGCAGTGGGCGTGGTCTTCGTGGTGCTCGGGCTCTACTTCCTGTATCAGTCGCGCCGCTGATCATTCCGGGCGGGCCGGCCGGCGGAATGCTACATTGAACCCTGAGGGCCCGGCCGCATCCGGGCTCCCCGTCTCCCAGACGCAACCTTCCGAGCAGGAATCCGTGTCCAGTCCCGACCCTTCCAACCCTCCCACCGCTGTTCGACCACCCCGGCGTTTCGGAGGCCTCCAGGTATTCCTGTTGCTCCTGGCGGCGGTCCTGATCACCGCGATGGCGACCCTCTGGGCAGCCCGTACCTACCTGTATCCGGCGCCGCTGGAGCCGGTGGTGCTCAGCGCCCCGGAACAGCAGGTGCTGGAGGACAAGTTGCGCCAGTTGCGGGATCCGGCCCCGGCCGGTGCGCCGGAAGGTCCGACCCCGGCGGATCCCGGTGAGGGTCCGGTGCCGGAACGCTACCGGGAAGACGCCGCCGCCCGCGTGCTTTACTTCACCCAGCGGGAACTCAACGGCCTGATCGCGGGCAGCCCCGAGCTGGCCGACCGCGTGGCGCTGCATCTTTCCGACGACCTGGTGTCGGCCACGGTGCTGGTTAGCCTGCCGCCGGACTTCCCCGTCATGGCGGGGCGCGTGATCCGTGTGGACGCCGGACTGGCCCTGCAGCACATGGACGACCGGCTCGTGGTGGTGTTGCGGGGTGTGAGCATCATGGGTGTCCCGTTGCCAGATGCCTGGCTGGGCGGGCTCAAGGGGCGTGATCTCGTCGCCCTCTACGGGCGGGAACCGGGGTTCTGGCAGGCCTTTGCCGACGGGGTCCGGGACCTGCGGGTGGAGCAGGGCCGTCTGCGGGTGGAACTGGCGGAATAGGGCGGCGGATCACCCGGTCCGGACGATCTCCGCCACCTGTCCGCCGGTGAGTGTCAGCAGGTCCCGGGGCGCCAGTTCGATTTCCAGGCCACGCCGACCGGCGCTGACGAACACGGTGGCGTGGCAAAGGGCGGACCGGTCCAGCCAGAGGGGAAGCCGGCGCTTTTGCCCCAACGGGCTGATGCCGCCCACCACGTAGCCGGTGGCCCGCTCCGCATCCCCGGGTCTGGCCATGGTGACCCGTTTCGTGCCGCAGGCCGCGGTTAGTGTCGTGTCCCGTAAATATCTTGCATTTCAGCGTGGCTGTGCGGGCGTGTGGCAAGGCACGCTTGCGCAGGAAGGGCCACCCCCTTTCAAGCAAGCGTAACACCGCCA
>SKOF01000544.1 GCA_007120155.1 Thioalkalivibrio sp.
CATCACGGTCCTGCCGTCCCCGCTTCGCCTGTATCGTGAGCACGCGATCCACCCGACTCCTGCACCTCGTCCCCGGGATACGGGGTGTCGCTCATCTTACCGTACGGACCCGTGTCCGCAACGTCCCGGCCTTCCTGCCCATGACGTGTACGACAACACCCCCGCAGCGTAGGAGCCCAGTCCCCTGGGCGATCCGGTCCGGCACCGGTGGATCATTCTTCGCCCGGAGGACCGGGCTCCTACGGGAAGACCCCGCAGCCGTAGGCCACCTTGCCCATGGCGTGTACGACAATGCCCCCGCAGTGCAGGAGCCCAGTCCCCTGGGCGATCCGGCCCGGCACCAGTGGATCATTCTTCGCCCGGGGGACCGGGCTCCTACGAGGAGGCCCTGCATCGCAGCAACCCTCCGGATGAACAGCCTGTCGAGAGGTCACAGCTGGCTCACGCGCGATGGCGACCGGTCGCGGCAATGTGCGCCCGCCTGCGTGCGTCGCCACGACACACGAGACCTAACCACCTGACTTTCCTGCATATGCATGGCAGACTACGAACGTGCAGACCACCCCCGATCAAGTCACCCGTTACGAACAGCACGGGCATGGCGCAACGCCCTGGCTTGCGGTGCCGGTCCTGCTTGTTCTGAGCGCCCTGACGGTGCTGGGCGGCACCCTTGTTTTCTACCTGAGCGGCGACCACTACGAACAGCGCATGACGCGCGCGGGGGATGGCGCGGTTCTGACACCTGCCGGAAGCGTCGCTCAGTACGAGCAGGGGGGCCTGGTGCTGCCCCTGCTGGACTTCCGGCAGCAAGTCAGCGTGGAACTCCCGGTCGGGACACTGTCCACGGAACACTACGACACGCTGGAATTTCACGTCTCGGGCCAGGGACGCATCCGTTTCGAACTGGCCTGGTCCGATGCCACCGCGCCGGGAAACATCCGGTCCATCTGGCTGCCCCCGATCGCCGAAGGGACGCAAACGATCGACCTGGGCAATGAATCCGTCTGGCGGGGCACCATCGGGGATCTCTTCCTGCTGATGCGGGGCCCCGTCACCGAAACGATGATCCTGCACACGGTCCGGCTGCAGCCGGTCGAGCCGTCCGCGGGCCGGCTGTTGCAGCAGGTGTGGCGGGAATGGACGGCATTCGAGGGCTGGCGTACCCATTCGATCAACTTCATCGTGGGCGGCAGCCGCGCCCCGTTGATCTCCCCCGTTCCAGCGTCCGCCGCATGGGTGGCACTGAGCATGGTGCTCTACGCCCTGTGGGTGCTGTTTCGCCGACAGCCTTTTCGCCTGGCGCCGTTGGCGGTCATCTTCCTTGCCGGATGGATTGCGCTGGACATACGCTGGCAGGCGGATCTCCTGCGCCAGTTGCAGATGACCCACTCCCAGTTCGCCGGCAAGGACTATCATGAGAAACGGCTGGCATCCCATGACCGCGACCTCTATCGCTTTGCGGAACAGGTCAAGAACCATCTGCCCCCTGATCCCGCACGCCTGTTCCTCATTCCACCCTCGAACCGGCCGGAACACTATTACCTTCGCACCCGCCTGCACTACCTGCTCCTGCCGCACAATGTCGGCTCCGTCTGGGACAGGCCTCCCGCGCCGGAGCACACACGTGCCGGCGATCACCTGCTCGTCCTGCGCCCCCATCCGCGCGTGAGCTTCGACCATTCGACCGGGCGCCTGCACTGGGATCGAAGCCGGGAACTCGCCGTCGAACGGCTGATGGCACATCCCACCGGGGATCTGTACCGGGTGCGATAGCGCATGGAGACCCTCCGCCTGTCGATCGCATCCATGCTTCCCCTGATCCTCGGCATCGCCTGGCTGCGGGGGATCTGGCACGCGGACACGCCCGGGGCCTGGCCGGCCATCCTGGGCTACGGATACATCCTGGGCATGGTGGCGACCGCCCTGGTCATGCTCGCGCTTGACACGCTGGGTGCCCCTCAGCATTTCGCGCTGATCGCAGGCGTGCTGGGTGTCCTGACGGCCGCCGGCCTGTGGGCCACGCGGCGCCGCCCGGGCACTGGCCCCGCATCGACGGAGGTCCTGTTCACGGACCCGACACCGGCCGTTCCCTGGCAACGTATCGTCATGGCATTCCTGCTGGGCCTGATCGCGCTGCGCTTCGCCGGTTTCGCCCTGGAGATCGCATGGCGCCCGCTGTTTCCATGGGATGCCTGGATGAACTGGGCGCTCAAGTCGCGGGTGTGGTTCGAGCACGGCCAACTGGTGCCCTATATCTCCCCCTCCGAGTGGGCGACAGGCACCGACCGTTCCGCCTACACCGGCTCCACGCTGCACAACACCCACTACCCGCCGCTCATTCCCCTCATTCAGCTCTGGATGGCCCTGGGCGCCGGATACTGGAGCGAGACCCTGATCAATCTGCCCTGGCTGCTGTGCGGCATCGCCCTGGTGTCGGCCTTCTACGGGCAGGCCCGTGCACTCGGATCGTCCCCGCTCATGGCGCTGGTCTTCTGTTACCTGCTGGTCTCCATGCCGTTCCTCGGCATCCATGTGGCACTGGCGGGTTATGCGGAACTCTGGCTGGCCGCATTGTATGCGTTGGCAGCCATGGCCTTCCTTCACTGGGCCGCAACCCGTCACACCGGTCAGGGCATCCTCGCGATCGCGTGCATCGCCGCCCTGCCCTTCGTCAAGCAACCCGGCATCGCATGGGCGGTCACCTTCATTCCCGCCCTGCTGGTCGCCGCACTGCCTTTCCGGTGGCTGGCCATCGGAACGGTGGTTGCGGGCGGCACACTGGCCGCCTTTTACTTCACGACGGGTATCGCGCTTCGCCTGCCCCAGATCGGCAGGATCATCCTGAGCCCGGAGCACGTCCGGCTGCCGGGTTACACCGGCGACGGGTTCACCTTCCATGCGGTATGGGATCCGTTCGTGCAGAACCTCTTCGTGCTCGCCAACTGGCACCTGCTCTGGTTCCTGGTGCCGGTCCTGCTGGCTGCGTCGCTGCCTTCGCTGGCCCGCAACCGCGAACTTCGCGCGGGGCTCACGCTCGCACTGAC
>SKOF01000459.1 GCA_007120155.1 Thioalkalivibrio sp.
GATCCGATGACCCTGCGCCGCAGCACGGTCGAGCATCCGTTCGGAACGATCAAGGCCTGGATGGGCAGCACCCATTTCCTGATGCGCCGACTGAAAAACGTGCGCACCGAAATGGCGCTGAACGTGCTGGCCTACAACATCAAGCGCATGGTCGCCCTGGTCGGGATCAAGCGGCTGATGGCGGCCATCCCCGCCTGACAGGGTGAAAACCGCCCCCAAAACCGTTCAAGCTGTCCCCATCCGCGCGATATCTGCGCCCGTAGTGCGTTCCCAGAAGCCAATCGGGTCTTGAACTACCAACGTGCCCCCCCGGGGCCGCAGGCTCCTCGGAGTAGGGGTTTCCACACAGCCTAAGCCGATCAGCGCGTCTGATCGCGGGCACAGGCCATGAGTGCTTCAGACAACTGACTGGCACTCCGTCCTGCGATTCCGTCGCGAAAATGGATATGGTATGTCTCGCCGCGGAATTGGATGTCGCTCAGGATCTGAACAAAGGATTCGCTCATGAAGATGTTGACCGGCGCAATGATCGACCCAAAGCCATCCCTTACGGCGTGGAGGGCGACGAAAAGATGATCGAAACGGTGTCGGAAGCGCGGCTGGGCGTCAGGGATTCCGGCAGCGCGCAGCCAGTTCGGCCAGTCGGTAGGGCGCGTGACGCTGCCTACAGTCTGGAACCTGAGAACATCGATGGGAGTCGAGATTCCGGCCGTCCTGGCAAAATCCGGTGACGACAGCAGCCCCATTTCCTCGGTCGTGAATGGCAGGCGGCGATAGTCCCGAAGGCGCCGATCATTTCCGGGCCCGCGTGTAATGACCACATCACCCAACGGTCCATCATAGTGTTGGTTCGTCATTCTTGTGGCGACCGAAATCTCCGTATCGCTGACCTTGGCTTCCAATTCCGCCAGCCGCGGCAGCAGCCAGTACATTGCAAAGCTGGTCGGCGCCTCCACGACCACGATGCGCCTGTGCCTGCGCCGCGATATCTCCATGCAGACAGACAGTATTTCGTTCAGAGAATGATCGATCTTGGAGGCGAGCATGCGTCCGGCCGGGGTCAGTGCCAGTTGACGGCCTTGGCGCACGAACAGATCCACGCCCACCCATTCCTCCAGCTTGCGGATCTGGTGGCTGATGGCACTGTGAGTAACGCCCATCTGTTCCGCCGCCCCTGAAAGGGTCCGCCATTGCGCTGCGGCCGCAAAAGCACGCATGGACGACAAGGGCAGATCCCGCACCTTGATCATCCGGTCCTGTGCGTCAGTCATGCAACCCCTCTGCTGTCCGGGATTCCTGAGCGCAAACTCCCGTCCCTGGTGAACAGGCCGCCCGGCAATCGATACCGGCGCGACGGTCCGGGCGTGCGGCAGAACCGCGCAGCGGATTGGTGGCCGGCATCTCGTTCCGGCCTCGCCGCCGCTTCAGCCTCGGATCACTCTAACCCGGCCATTAAGTGACAGTTTTGGGCACCACGCAACCATCTTCGAGAAGAATGTCCAAAGCTACTATAGCGCGGCGATATGGATGGTGGTGTCGCGGCGGTGGTGGAAATTGGAAGGCGGTGTAATCTCCGGGTGATCCGAAACCCACCCAACCGGCGGGTGCAACCGCCAGGGAGATCACACCATGACGAAGACTACAGATACCGCCATGCCGACGCTACTGCTGGGCGAGGTTGGCGGCGATCCGATCGAGGACCGGCTGCGCGAGACGATCCGCGCGACCGTCGAGACGATGTTCGAGGAGGAGCTGGCCGCATTTTTGGGGCGCATCCGCTATGGCCGCGGCGGCGACACGCGGAAGGGGTATCGCCACGGACGGCGCGAGCGGCAGCTCGTCGGCACGTTCGGCGCCGAGACCGTCAGCGTGCCGCGGGCGCGCATCGAAGGCGATGACGGCAAGACCACCGAATGGCGCTCGCAGGCGCTGGCGCGCTACCAGCGGCTGACCAAGCGGGCCGAGGCCCTGATCGCCTCGGTCTACCTGGCCGGGACCAACACGCGGCGGGTGAAGCGGGCGCTTTTCGGGCTGTTCCAGGGAGCGGTCGGCAAGGACGTGGTGAGCCGGGCGTGGCGAAAGGTGAAGGTCGATTGGGACGCGTGGTGCGCCCGCAGCCTCGCCGACGAGGACATCGTCCGTCTGATCCTCGACGGTACGGTTATCCGCACGCGGCTAGACAAGAAAGCGACGAACATCTCGGTGCTGGCGGCCATCGGCGTGCGGCGCGACGGCCAGAAGATCCTGTTGTCGATCAGGAACATGGGCGGGGAAAGCACCTCGGCTTGGCGCCTGTTCCTCGACGATCTCGACGCCCGCGGGCTGAAGCGTCCCGACTTCGTCATCGTCGACGGCGCGCCCGGGCTCGAAGCCGCTCTTACCGCGCTGTGGGGCGAGGCTCTACCGATCCAGCGCTGCACGGTGCACAAGCACCGCAATCTGCTCGCCCACGCCCCGAAGGCCCTGCACGACGAGCTGGGCGAAGACTACCGCGACATGATCTACGCCGAGACCGCGGCCAACGTTGAGATGCGCCGCAAGGCGTTCCTGCGCAAATGGCGTCTGAAGTGCCCCGCCGTTGCCGACAGCCTCGAGGAAGCTGGAGATCGACTCTTCGCCTTCACCCGGCTCGATCCCTCGCAGTGGAAGTCGGCGCGGACCACCAACGCCATCGAGCGCCTGAACGAGGAGTTCCGCCGCCGCATCAAGACCCAGACCGTCCTCCCCTGCGCGGACACCGTGCCCATGCTCCTCTGGGCTCTCTTGGCCTCCGGCCAGATTACCATGCGCAAGGTCGACGGATGGGAAACCGTCGTGCAGCCCATCGAGCCCGCCGCCCTTGACCAAGCCGCCTGATCAAAGGCACCTGAACCGGCTCGGAGCGCGCCCCTCACCAATTTCCACCACAAACGCGACACAACCCGCTGGTCCTGGAAATGGGTCTCGTCCGCGGCGATGACGTGTAGAGGGGAGAGGCCAGCGTCGATCATCATCTGACGGACCGGCGCATAGGCATTCACGAAGGTGGCCTCGGCGCCGTCGA
>SKOF01000112.1 GCA_007120155.1 Thioalkalivibrio sp.
AGCCGCTGCCGTAGGACCAGATCTCCCGGGTCTCCGGGAAGTGGCAGATGTACTTGTCCTCGATGTTCCCGGCGCAGGGCCAGGGCACGTCCCGCTCGCCGGGCGCGAGCGGCGCGCCGACACTGTGCATGCACGGCACGAAGTGCCCGTCCTCGCCCAGGGCGTCCAGCGCCGCCTGCCCCATGCGGGTCATGATGCGCTGGTTGACCGCCACGTAGGGGGAATCGCTGATCTCCACTCCGATGTGGGCGATGGGTGAGCCGATGGGGCCCATGCTGAAGGGGATGACGTATAGGGTGCGCCCGGCCATGCAGCCGTCGAACAGCTCATTGAGCCGCGTGCGCATCTGCTCCGGGTCCATCCAGTTGTTGGTGGGGCCGGCATCCTCTTCGCGTTGTGAGCAGATGAAGGTGCGGTCCTCGACCCGGGCGACGTCGCTGGGATGGGATCGGGCCAGGTAGCTGTTGGGCCGCTTGTCGGGATTCAGGCGGATGAAGGTGCCGCTCTGCACCATGTCCTCGCAAAGCCGGTCGCATTCCTCCCGGCTGCCGTCGCACCAGTAGATGCGTTCCGGCCTGCACAGACGGGCCATCTCCTCGACCCATTGCAGCAATTGGCGGTGGCTGGTGCGGCTGGCACCGTCATGCCTTGTTGTCATCGCGCTCGTACCCCCTCGGTGCTGCATTCGATGGCGGACCGTTCCTCACTGAACCCCGGGCGGGCACCGGTGGAAAATGTCGTCCGTGGCAGATTCTGCGATGACTGCGCGGCGTTGCGGACAGCTTACGTGAATTGAAGGCCGGGGCGAACCCCGGCGCGTGAATCGACACAGGAATCGCTGTGAAAACCCACCAGCTTGTTCACAGGACTTACGGGTCGCTCCCGAAGCATGCGAAACAACATGCTGTGCGGTCAGTCAAGGAGGCAGGGGTCAGGATGTGTGGGAGGGCCGCATGGGCACGCTGCGCTTTGCCCATCCTACGAACCGTCCGGTTGGCTTCAATCCGTAGGATGGGTCAAGCAAAGCGGACCCATGCCGTGCGGCCAGTCCAGGGGGCAGGAGTCAGGATGTGCGCGAGGGCCGCATGGGCACGCTGCGCTTTGCCCATCCTACGAACCATCCGTTTGGCTTCAATCCGTAGGATGGGTCAAGCGAAGCGGACCCATGCCGTGCGGTCAGTCAAGGAGGCGGGGTCAGGATGTGCGGGAGGGCCGCATGGGCACGCTGCGCTTTGCCCATCCTAAGGACTGTGCGGCCAGTCAATGCTTGTGGATTGTGTAGCCCGCATGGCAGGAGCCCGGCCCCCGGATGAATAACCTGCCGGGAGATCACAACGGGCCCGGAATTGCGTGAACGTTCACGCTGGCCCGTTCAGGCGTACTTGTCGCCCCACACGGCGAACACCGGGTCGGACCGGGTGAGGCGGTCGGCGTACTTGTCGTCGTCGGGACGGGGCAGGCCGCGCAGCGACCAGGTGTTGAGCCCGTCGAACCCGCCCGCCTCGAAGAAGTACTCCAGCACCAGGCCCATGCGCTCGAACTCGTGCAGGTCCTGCCACAGGGCGATGGCCTTGGGCGGAAACCAGCGGTCGGAGAACGTGAGGATGAAACGCCCGCCCGGGCGCAACACCCGGCGCACTTCGCGAAACACCGCCACGGGTTGGATCAGGTATTCCACGGACACGGTGCACACCACCGCGTCGAAGACCTGATCATCCCGGGGCAGGCGGGGCTCGGCGTTCAGATCGTGCACCAGATGTTCCGTGAGCAGGGGATTGGCGCCCAGTTCCTCGGCATTCATGCCGAGACCCGTGATGCTGCGGGGCGCGGCCACGTCATCCAGATGGGACACCCAGCTGGACATGAGGTCGAGAATGTCCGCGCCCGGCGGGATGAGGTCCCTGTACAGGCGACGGATATGCGCCAGTGCGGTGCGGTCCAGATGCTGGACGAAACGGGGTTGTTCGTAGAAGTCGTGGTCCGGCTGCGGGTCCGCGCGCCGGAACGGGTCGTCGGCCCGGAAGTCCGTGGGGCGGCCACGCCAGCGCGCCTGCATGCCGGCGCCGTTGTAGGCGGCCAGCACCACCACCTCGTGGCGGGCGGCCCCGCCGCGCCGCGTGCGGGAGATGTCGAGCACGCGTGCCTGAGCCTCGATGTCCCGGCCCGCCATGGGATGGTTCAGGTCGATGGTGAGCCGGCCGTCATCGACGCTGCCCATCCGGAACGGCGTGCGATCCTCGCGGAGCAGGCCGCGCACCCCGGCGATGAACCCCCGGGGATAGAAGCGCCCCGCCCGGGGTTCCACAGCCACCCGGCGCAGGTGTCGGTTGAAGGCGCTGTCCTCGATGCTCAGCACGTCCTCCTCCCGGTACCCGGGCAGCGGCGCGCCGTCCGGCCAGCGGTGGCTCGTCACGGTGCCGGCCGGCTGATGGCGCAGGCCGGCCTCCAGCTCCGGGGGGAACAGGTCCTGCCCAAGGTTCATCCTGGGCATGACCAGGCAGTCGCTGTGGTTCACCGCCCCGCTCGCCCAGCACAGTGTGAGGGCCAGGCCGAAGGTGCCGCGCTCATCCACGCGTTCCGGCTGCTCGCCGGATGCCGCGATGCCCAGGTCGGGGAGAGTGTCTTCGAAGGGGTCGGGCATTTTGTCCGTTGTCCGTTGTCCGTTGTCAGTGGTCGGTGGTGGGGGATTCGTGGTCGGAGAAAGTTTCCGAGGGCAGGTTGGGGTGAACGCAGTGAACCCCGACCATCCGATGCTTCGTTGGCCGCCCGTGTTGGGGTTTGCGAGGCTCACCCCAACCTACGATTGCTGTGGGTTAAAACCGAGCGTCCGTGTCCTTGAGACACCGGGGTGCGGACGTTTGTTCGGGGGATCGGCCGCGACACAAGGACCCAAGCGAACGCGGAGATAGTTCCACAGGGTAGGTTGGGGTGAACGCAGTGAACCCCAACGTTCCGATACTGGCCACCGGTGTTGGGGTTCGCAAGGCTCACCCCAACCTACGTGCCCCGGGTGGCGTTTTGCGTCGCGGTTCTAGGAAA
>SKOF01000107.1 GCA_007120155.1 Thioalkalivibrio sp.
AACGTGCGAATCTCCTTCGGCTGGGGTGCCAACCTGGACGAGGCCACGAACGACGTGCGCGACCGCCTGGAGCGCATCGTCAACCGCCTTCCCGAAAACGCGGATCGACCCAGGGTACGCAAGTTCGACACCGCCCAGTCGCCGGTGATGCTGCTGGGCGTTTCGGGCCGCCTGGATCCCATCGAGATGCGCGAGATCATCGACGACCGCATCCGTCCGCGCCTGGAGCGTGTGCCCGGCGTGGCGGTTGTCGACGTCTGGGGCGGCCTCGAGCGTGAGATCCGTGTGGAGGCCTTTCCGGAACGGCTCCAGGCCCTGGGCCTGAGCCTTGAGGACATCCGGACCGCATTGCGCGACGCCAACGTCAATGTGCCGGCGGGCGACATCGCGCAGGGCCGCCTGGACCTCCGGGTACGCACACCGGGAGAGTTCACCAGCCTGGAGGAACTGCGCGGCACCGTGGTGGCCGTTCGCGAGGGCGCGCCCATCACCCTGCACCAGGTGGCCCAGGTGCGCGACACCCATCAGCGTATCACGCGCATCATCCGCATCGACGGCGAACCGGGCGTGCGCCTGGCCGTGCGCAAGCAGTCCGACGCCAATACCGTGGAGGTGGCGCGCGCCGTGCAGCGGGAGGTGTATCGCCTGAACGCGGATTTTCCCCAACTCGTGATCACCGTGCCCATCAATAATGCGCGTTATATCGAGCGCTCCATCGAGAACGTGAGCCGCTCCATCCTGTACGGCGGCAGTCTGGCGGTTCTGGTGCTGCTGTTTTTCCTGCGCAACCTGCGCTTCACGCTGGTGGCGGCCACCGCCATCCCGGTATCGGTCATCGCCACCTTCGGCCTCATCTATTTCGGAGGATTCACCCTCAACCTGATGACCCTGGGCGGGCTCGCCCTGGGGGTCGGGCTGATGGTGGACAATGCCATCGTGGTGATCGAGAACATCGCCCGTCGGCGGGCTGAAGACGATCTGCAGCCGGCGGAGGCCGCGGTGCGCGGTACGAGCGATGTATCTGCCGCCATCATCGCCAGCACCCTGACCACGCTCGCCATATTCCTGCCCATGTTCTTCGCCCAGGAACTCGCGGGCATCCTGTTCAGACAGCTGGCCTTCGTGGTGGCCTTCTCGCTGTTCTGTTCCCTGCTGGTGGCACTCACCCTGGTGCCCATGCTCATGGGCCGGCGCGTCACCATCGCCCCGCACAAGACCATCGGCCCCGTCTCCGCCCTCGGAGCCGGCGCGAAACGGATGGTGGCGGGCCTTGAGTCCGGCTACCTGCGGGTGCTGGACGCCAACCTGCGCCATCGCTGGTTCATCATCGTGCTCAGTACGGGTCTGTTTGTCCTGGCCCTGGCCCTCGTCCCCCGGCTCGGTACGGAGTTCATGCCGCCCACTGACGAAGGTGAGCTGCGCGTGAGCATCGAGATGGAACCCGGCACGCGCCTGGAGGTGCTGGATGCCCAGGTACGCAGTATCGAGGGTATTGTCCGTGAAAGGGTTCCCGAGCTCCGCAGCACGGTGGTGAGCGTGGGAACCGGCGGATTGTGGGCGACCTCACCGGCCACCGCCCGGATCCAGCTCGCCCTCGCTCCGCTGGCGGAACGCACCCGTTCCAGCGAGGCCATCGCCGCCGATCTCCGCCGTCATCTCTCCGGCATGCCGGGCACCACGGTGCGGATCAGGGCCAGCCAGGGGATGGTGATCCGCGGACTCGGCGGTGAGGAAGGCGAACGACTCACCGTGGAGGTGCGCGGATTCGACCTGGCGCAGCTGGACGGCGTCGCCCGGGAGGTGGCCGCGCGGCTGCGCATGGTGGAGGGGATCACCGACGTGCGCATGGGCCGCGACGAAGCACAGCCCCAGCAGATGGTGCGCATCGACCGCGCCCGGGCGGCGGATCTCGGTGTGAGTGTCGCGCAGATCGCCCGCACCCTGGAAACGGCGCTGGGCGGTGGAGGCGCCGGCGAGTTCCGGGCCGGAGGCACCGAGACGCGTATCTGGGTGCAGCTTGACGATGCCGAGCGCCTGTCCCTGGACGACATCCTTCGCCTCACCCTGCCCGGCCGGAATGGGGAGCCCGTTGCCATGCGCAACCTGATCACCTTCGAACTGGGCGAAGGTCCCACGACGATCCAGCGCAAGGAACAGCAGCGCATCAGTACCGTATCCGCCAACATCGCCGGACGGGATCTGGGCTCCGTGGTGGCCGATGCCCGTGACCGAATCGCGGAACTCCCTCTGCCCCGCAACGTGGACGTGCTCTTCGCCGGCGACTTCGAGGAACAGGAGCGGGCCTTCTCGGAGCTTGCCGTGGCACTCATGATGGCCATTGCGCTGGTTTACATGGTTATGGCGAGCCTTTACGAATCCCTGCGGGATCCCCTGATCGTGATGATGTCCGTGCCGATGGCACTCATCGGCGTGGTGAGCCTGCTGCTGCTGACCGGCTCCACCATCAATGTCCAGTCCATGATCGGCGTAATCATGCTGGTGGGCATTGCCGTGAATAATGCGATCCTGCTGGTGGATCAGAGTGCCCGGCTGCATCGCGGCGACGGCTGGGCGGTCACGGATGCAGTGCGCGAAGCGTCCCGCCGGCGCATGCGCCCCATTCTCATGACCTCGCTGACCACGATCCTCGCCCTGCTCCCGCTGGCCATCGGCATCGGAGAAGGCGGTGAGGCCCAGGCGCCCATGGCCCGGGCGGTGATCGGCGGGCTGATCAGCTCCACTCTCATCACCCTGCTCCTCATCCCGGCCCTGTATACCCTGTTTCATAGAGACCGTACCCGGACAGTCGAAGGATCAGCGTCATGCGCCACAACCTGACTTTCGTTCTCTTCCCGCTGGCGATGCTGGCCCTGCCCCTCGCGGCACAGCAGGCCGCTGAAGACACGCGTCCCGGTGACGCGGGCCGCGCCCAGGTGGAAACCCGCGGTGTGGATATTCACGCACCCGACCCGGATCCACAGGCGCTTCGGGTGGATGCGGACAGCCCGGCAGCCGGAGATGACGACCGGCGTATCGG
>SKOF01000384.1 GCA_007120155.1 Thioalkalivibrio sp.
GCATGGTCCGGAACGATCATGCTGGGCGATTACGATGACTACGCCAAGATCAGGAAAGACGATCCGATCACTTTGATCGCTGGCGGCGAAGAGTACCGGTTCATTGTTGACGGCAAGCAGCGTGATTTGGAAGAGCCTGCCGAGGTCAGCCTGCAAATCAACTTGGTCAGCCCGACTGCGAAGTTTGATGCGCCGCGTTGCTGCCAGATTACGAAGACATGGGAAGAACCGGTAATGGCTTCGGAGGCAGCCGCCGAAGTTCTTCCTGAGTTTATAGATTGGCAGATTGTAGATTGGGAAATTCCAGCCTTCCGGCTTGGGGTTGAGAATGTATCCCCGATCAAGATTGTCGCAATGCTGGCGGAAGCGGTTAAGGCCACGGTCGAGACCACCAGAGACGGCGATCTATACGTGCGCCCGATCTACTATCGCACTACAGAGTTCTTCTACGAAGACGCGGTACCAGATCATGTGGTTGATGACTCTCTCGATGTCTTCACAATCAAGGAGTCTTACTCTGTTGGGCCGCTCGCCAACCGTATCCGGATTCGGGATGTCGATATGTCCTACTCGGATACCATTGAGTGGATTCGCGATCCGGATTCGTATACAGACGGCGAACTCAGGGCATTCCCGTCACCGTACCGCACGTTCTTCGATGCGCCTGTGATCACAACTTCGGAATCTCCATGGGTCACGCTTATGCCTGTGGAAGAAGTTGAGTACACCATCGAAGAGCCGGAACTGGTTGAAATCTTCGATGGCAGGGGATCGACAAAGTATCCGGTTTATGAGATTGTTTCAGTCGAGTGGGAGTCCACCCCGCTGCCGAACATTGTGTTTGAGCCGGGGGCCAGCGGTATACGGGTAACTGGTGCTGAATTCCCTTACGGATTGCTGCGGCTTGTCTATAAAACTCGATACCATTCCTACAGGTTATCCGGTACCATAGACCGTGCAGCCCAGTTCCTCATGACAGATACCTCTGGAGTCTAAACAATGGCACAAGACGTTCAAATCATTACCGCCAGTCAGATCATCAATTTTGATCGTGACACGGATGCAGATCGCGGGATTCTTCGACTGGAAATTGATAGCCGAAACGATGGCCTGAATGCCGGTAAAACCAGCTTTAGCCCCGGCGACAGCGTTGGTCTTCTTTTGTACAAAAGCCCCAATGTAACGATTCTGCATGGGCCAATCATAACGTTTGGCACACTCAAAGAAGAGGGCGCACACACCACCGAGCACGAGGGCTTTCTCGCATTTGCTGGTGACACTGAGCAAACGATGTCGCACCCGATTTGCACCCCGGCGTTGGGTTGGGTAGGCGGCAGCCTTGGTGGTACCCGTACTCTGAATTGCTCAGTGGTTCAGCTTGTAGATCCGCCCGACTGGAACCCCGGCAACACCGAAGAGCCCTTGTCCGGCAAGATCGGCATCCTGCGCTATAGCGGTACGGCCACTGCACAAGGCTACCGCCTGACGGACACCAATATTCCCAATGAGGAAACTCCGTACCAGATCGGCATCTATGTGTTTGGCGCGGCCAACATGCCGTCTACCCCGTAAGCCATGTCGATTGATATCACTGTTCTTCGGTACGCGGGGGACCGCCCCGGTGATGACATCTTCGATGTGCTTCTCACCGAAGAAAAGGCGGCCATTGCCCGAGGGTTTGGCGAACTCAACGCACAGAGCGTCACGCACCGAGAAGTTGTGCTTGATGTTCCGTATCTGCCAAATCTCGGGATGGGCCAGATTATCTACGCGCATGAATCATTGTCGGGTAAGCCCATCGTCGGGCGGATCACTGGCATAACGGTACAGGGAAGCAAACAGGAGCCTGACGGTAGCGGAGACCCGTCTTTAGGCATGGTCCTGACGCTGGAATGCCCGACCAACTTCGCGGACGAGTAAGCCATGAATCCTTCTGATTTGCTCAAGCAGATTCTGTCCACCAAGCCGGTGAAGACAACGACCGGTGTGGTCTCCCGAGTTGAGGGCCGTTCGGTGTACTTGATTGAGGGAGGACAAACAAGGGTGGCTACGGCTTTGCCGGGAGACGCCTCGATGTACAGCCCCGGTGATACGGTCAAGATTGAAGGCGGCATATTGGTCGGTAAGGCCACCCCAAGACGGTCGAAATTCATCTACCTGTGATGAAGATGTAGATTGTTTGTGCTAGAGTTGTCATATTGCAATCAGTTGCAATGACCCATCCACCAGATAAAGAGGTACCTTGAAATGCCTGTTAATTATTCAACCGCTGTCAAGACTGACCGTATGACCGCCACCCGCGACTATCACGCAGATGGCGACCTCCAGATCATGACTGCCGCTGATGCAGTTCTTGTCACCTTCGAGCTTACCGCGCTGGGCGGCACCGTGACCGGCGACACTTGGACGCTGGCGTTTGACGCCTCTACTGTGGCCGCAAGCGAAGCGGGGACGGCAGCCAAGGCTCGAATCCGAAACTCGGCGGGTACAGACGGAATCACTGATTTGACCGTAGGTACGGCGGCGGCAGACATCATTCTGGATAATACAAGCATTGCTAATGGCCAGAATGTTACGTTGTCTAGCGCAACGATTCAGCACGCGCCTGATCCTGAGTAAAGCGAGCCACCGGTAGAGGAGTCAGTCAATGTCTTTAGTTCTTGACCCCCCTTATAGCGCCGAAGCTAAAGATGTGGATGATTTCTCTGCCCGTTTAACTTGGGTTTGGCGCTACCGTGGGATTGTTTTTGCGGACAGCGATCAAGTAGTGGCGGATACTGAAACTGTAATAGCGAGTGATGACTAATGTCTGTCCAGCATCGAGATTTGGGTTGGAACAATGCGCAGGCCCACAGCCCTTTTAGGTGGTCGGTATCTTCTTTGGCGCAGCTTGAAAGTTTGGTACACCCTTCTGTCACTCCGCAGGATATCGGAAAGGTTGCGTGGTTGACTTCGGCACAGGAAGCATGGGTCCTTACCGACCCAGAAGCTGTTTTTTCTGAGGCTTGGAAGATTCTAGGTGTAACTATAC
>SKOF01000252.1 GCA_007120155.1 Thioalkalivibrio sp.
AACTGGAGTCGGATCGTCCGATCAGTGAGTTCTCCGCGTTCGAACCGATGAAGGGCAAGGATGACCCGGCTGCCAAGGATCGGGCGCCAGGCCGGCGTTACTGATCTTTCCGGCAGAATCACGAGGGGCCGGGGGGTTAGCCCCCCGGCCCCTTTTTCTTTGTTCTGGAGAAACCCTCGTCGCGGACCAGCAGGTGGAGGTGATCGGAAGCGGGGATTTCATGGACGACGCTCGGGCGGTTGAGCCTGCTGGTCTGATGGAGACAATCGTGCCAGCGCCTTCGGCCAGCGACGAGACCCGGCAAGATTCCCTTGCGCGCCAACGGCCTTGATCTGCCCTTGCCACGTGCAGAGCCGGTTCCGTGCGATGCCGAGTTCCAGGACGAGCCGGGTCGCGGGTCTCTGGCCACGCCGCAATAGCCGTACGGCCTGGAGCCTGAACTCCCCGGTGTGCCGGGTGCGCTGATGCTCCGGGTAGACCTTGTTCCTCCTCGTTCCCATTGGACACCTCCCGAGGTGTCGTCCAACCGCAAAAAGTGTCCGAGGAAAACAGATTGGCTCAGTCTGACCCCGAATCACGCGGCGAAGTGCTCAGAGATACGCCTTCAGCACATACTCGTGCATCATCCTCTGGGAATTGAAGAACGAGCCGTTCAGGGCGATGGCCAGGCGCATCACGTCGATGAAGCGGTCCCGGTCGCGATAGAACAGGGGAAGGATGACCTCCTCGAGTTTGTCATAGAGAGACGCTGCGTCATGCGCCCGGTCGCCGCCTCCGCCTGTCCGTGCAGTGTGCTCGCCGATGGACCAGCCGGTCAGCCCTTCGATACGCCCTTCGATCCACCAGCCGTCGAGGACGCTCAGGCTCGGGACGCCGTTCACCGCCGCCTTCATCCCGCTCGTACCCGAAGCCTCCTGGGGCGGCTCCGGCGTGTTCAGCCAAAGGTCCACCCCTGAGGTGACCAGCTTCCCGAGTTCCATGTCGTAGTCTTCGAGATAGGCGACCCTGATCTCCGGCATGAGGGATTGTTTCGCCTGGAAGATCCGCCGGATGAGCTCCTTGCCGCCATGGTCCCGGGGGTGCGCCTTGCCGGCATAGACAACCTGGATGGCGCCCTTTTCCGATGCGATCCTCCTCAGCCGCTCGATGTCCTGGAACAGCAGGTCTGCCCGCTTGTAGGTGGAGGCGCGCCGCGCAAAACCGATGGTCAGAACCTCCGGGTCCATCCCGATGCCGGTCGCGCTGTTCACGTGGCCTATCAGCTGCTGCTTGGCCCGTGCGTGGGCCTGCCAGAGCGCCTGTTTGGGAATGCCCATGGCATAGCGGAGGCTGAAACTGTCCTCCCGCCACCCCGGTATGAAGCGGTCGAACAGCGCCTGAAAGGGGTCCGCGGCCCAGGTGGCCGGATGAATGCCGTTGGTGATGGCGTCGATGGCGTAGCCCGCGAACATCAGGCGCGACACCTCGCCGTGCTTCTTCGCTACGCCGTTCACGTAGCGGCTCAGGTTGAGGGCGAGACAGGTCATGTTCAGAACGGCGCCGTCTGCGGAAACCTCCTTGAGGCCGAAGAAGTCTTCCCGGGGGCCGACCACCCGGCGCGCCAGATCCAGGGGGAACTGGTCGTGCCCGGCGGGCACGGGGGTATGGGTGGTGAAGACGCACTTCTCCCTGACCGGTTCGACATCGTCCGCGGTGATCGCCTCCCTGCCGGCCTTCTTCGCCTCCTCGTCCAGAAGCTTCAGGGTGAGGAGACTTGCGTGCCCCTCGTTCAGGTGGAAGCGGCCGATGTCCCCGTATCCGAGTTCACGGAGCATCCCGAGGCCGCCGATGCCGAGAATCACCTCCTGGCACAGCCGGTAGTGCGAGTCCCCTCCGTAAAGGGAATGGGTCAAGGCCCTGTCCCAGTCGGCGTTCTCCGCGAGATCGGCATCCAGAAAATAGACCGGAACAGTATATCCGCCGGCGCCCTTGACCTCGTACCTCCAGGATCGGAGCCGGACCGTCCGTTCCTCTATGGTGACGGAGATCCGCTGCGGCATCTCTGCGAGAAAATCCTTGGGGCTCCATTCCACCGGCTCTTCACGCTGCGACCCGTCCGCCTCGAGTCGCTGACGAAAGTAGCCCTTCCGGTAGAGGAGGGTGACGGCCACGAGCGGCACCTTGAGATCGGCCGCGGCGCGAATCGTATCTCCCGCCAGCACGCCGAGACCGCCGCTGTAGGTGGGCATCCGGGCCTCAAGCCCGATCTCCATTGAAAAGTAGGCGATCCTTTGTGCGTTCACGGGCTGTCTCGTCCTGGAGGATTCGCGGCCTCAGCATGCCCCCGGTTTGGAGCAGGAGCCGGAAGTCGAGTCCGGGAGCCTGTCGAACTTGAGCGAGCGCACGGGGTAGAACCCGAGTGAGGCCATTCGCCCAATCGTTTGAGGCATGAGCTGACTCCAGGGGCCCCTGGAGTCAGCTTTGTGAATGTCCCCATTGCCCTTTGGTCCGACCCCGCCATCCACGCTCAGGGTCGCCCGAGGCTATCTTCTGGCGCCAAACACGGCCAGCAGCGCGCCGACGACGGCCAGGGCGGCACCACCGATCAGGTACCAGGTGGTTTCGTCCGTATAGCGACCGGTGACCATCTCATGGGCCTGTTCGCCAAGACCTCCGGTAGACTGCCAGCCGAAGTACAACAACCCCAGTCCGATGACCAGCAAAGCGATTCCGGCGATAGTTTGCGTGCTCATGGTGCATATCCTCCGAGAATGATGGCACGGCGCAAGGACGTCGTTTCAGTGAAAAGCAGGGTTTGAGGCGGAGAACCGTCAGCCCACGGTTTCGATTCCGCCATGTCCGATAAACATGTCCCGGGGCGGTGTCAGCGCCGACTGTCCCGGCGTGCCTGGGTGCGCCTGCCCGCGGCAGTCGCCTGCCCTTTTCTGGCGCCGGCCCGATTGTCGCGCGCCATCTTGCCACCCGCGGCAGCCCGTGCCGACTCACTGGTGTAGCCCGCAACGCTACGCTGCTTGAGACCGGAGA
>SKOF01000007.1 GCA_007120155.1 Thioalkalivibrio sp.
GTATAGCGGTTTCCATCACGACGAAGATTGATTTGATGGCCCGGTCCAGTCGGATCACCCGTCTCAGGCGTGTGGTACTCCCGTGGGGCATCACCGAAGTCAATGGCTTCAACAAAGGTGACCGAAGAAACCTGATCGTCTCCCGTTACATTACCTTCAATGTAACCAGGCACCTGAAGATTCGCATTGAACCCTACAGCGTTAAGAGGCGCAAATGAGTTTTCCGCAACCTGGACGTCAATAACAATGCTACCCACTGATTGGGCGAGCAATACCTGGTTCTGGACTCCAATGAACGTCTCAGTGAGGGGGTTATAGGACCAGTTAAACAGCCCAGCAGCCGTGCCGCTTATAGCCGATATGGCCTCAACGGGATCGGATGGATCGCTTACGTCCGGAACTGTCCGGTTGAGGCTGATGCGTATCTCCAGGAATTCATTTGCCGGGGGCGGGAACGGAATATCCGTCGAGCCGGTATTCGCAAAGTTCATCGACACCTGCCCGGTACCGTTGAATTCCGCCGGTAACATTGGTGCCGGAGAGACGATGCCCTGCGACAGAGCCGGGTTCTGGAATACCAGCTGGGCGTGAGCTGACGCTCCCAAGAACGTAAGAACTAGTAGCAGAGCTGCCCGTAGATGAAAGTTATTAAATTGCTTCATGATTCATCATTCCCGATATTTGTAATTCAGATATCCACGCTCAATTAGTGGGTGGGGTATAGAGCAGAGTCTCAGCCGAGGCATTATTGTCGATCCGCACTTCGCCGCCACTGCCTCCGTCAATCGATGCCGTGATGGTGAACTCCCCTTCGGTCAAACCCGCATCCCAACTTGCACGGACCCCGAAGTTCACGAAAGTCCCGCCTGGGATCACGCTGTCCGATGTAAAGATGTGTTCGCTGCCACCATCTGTGTATTCCCACTGGCTGTTCGACAGCGTAAATGGCCCGAGCGAGGTCAGATCCTGATCGAACTCCGGGAAAGTCCACCGTGAGTCTTTTGAGATTCGCACCGTGATGTTACCGCTGGTGTCCACACCCAGAAGCTCAACCACCCGAACGACCAGATCAAACTCGGTTGGACCATCCATTGCGTTAGGCTCGGCAAAAAGCACCGGAGCGAGGTCCGGGATCGGCGCATCCGTCACCACGATGGTCACGGTTGCCGTATCGCAGATGGCATTGTCCGGTGGCGCAAGGCAGACCTGGTACTCGAAAGTGTCGGTACCAGTGAAGCCGGCATTCGGAGTGTAGGTAATCTCGCCAGTGGTGAGATTGACGCTCACCTGTCCGTCGTCAGGGCCGGAGCCGGGCACAATAGTGACCAAAGCCGGGTCAATCGCACCGCCGATGTTGCTGTCATTGGCCAGCACCGGAATGACGACTGCAACGCCTTCATCAGTCGAAACGCTATCGTCTTCCGCCGTAATTGTCGGGGTGACAGTGATTGTCACCGTGGCAGTGTCGCAGAACATGTCGTTGGGCGCTTCCAGGCAGACCCGGTACTCGTAGGTAACCGTACCTGTGAAGTCCACGGGCGGCTCGTAGGTGATTTCTCCGGATGCGAGAACGGTCAAGGTACCAGTGCCCGGAAGCAGATCAACCTCAATTGTTACCGAATCCACGTCCAGTATGCCGCCGGTGGCCAAATCGTTGCCGAGCACGTTCGTGGTCACCGGCGTGTTGGCCGGGGTGGTGTCGGTGTCGTCGTTGGCCACCACGCCAACCGCACCCGGCAGGTTGGTCAGATACAGCGTCGCCGTGGCACAAGCCTGCTCGGGTGCGTCGTCGCAGACCCGATACGCGATAACCGCCGTGCCGATGAAACCGGTTTCGGGCACCCAGACGTACTCACCGCTGACCGGGTCAAGGGTGAGGCTGCCGATCACGTCACCATTCTGCTCGATCGGGATCGGTGTTCCTGCTGTCGGGGTGGTATCCGTAAAACCATCACCGTTTGTATCGATCCGGGTCACGGTCTGGATATCACCTTCCGGATCGAAGTCGTTGGCCAGAACATTGCCGTCGAGCGTTTCATTCAGATTACCCAGATTGGCGTCGTCAACCGCGAAGGTCTGGTTGCCAATGTTGGGCACAACGGTGATCGTCAAGCTCGCCACATCGCTCAATCCATCGGGATCCAGGATATCGTAGATGGCCGGGACATCGCCGGTAAAGCCTGGCGCGGGGATGAAAGTCCAAACGCCATTCTGGAGTACCGTCAACTGCCCAGCCACAACCAGATCGCCCTGATCGTCAACCGCCCAGACGCTGGTGAGGACGCCAAAGTCGATGGTCTCGAAATTGGTGTCGCCGGTGGTGTCGGCCACCACCCCGGTCACGGTCAGCGGTTTGTTTTCCGGATGACTGTCATTGTCCAGCAGATTGCCGCCGACTGCCAAGCCCTGCTCGGTGATGGCGACATCGTCCTGAGCCAGTGGCGGGTCGTTGACGCCGTCACGGTCCAGGGTCACCTTGATGGTCAGCGACGCCGTGTCAAAGGCCGGGTTCGGGTTACTGTCGATGACCGTGTAGGTCAAGGGCACCGTGCCGGTAAAGCCAGGCGCCGGAGTGAAGGTGTAGCTTCCGTTGGCGTTCAGCACGATCTCACCTGCCGGAACGGTGTCGCCGCTGTCGTCAACGCCGAACACTGCGGTCGGGACACCCAGGTCGAACAGGAATTGAACGTTGCTTGCGTTCAGGAAGGTGGCCAGATGCACCTCCTGGAGATCGTTCTCAAGGTCGAAGTCATTGGTCAACACATTTCCACTGACCGGCACGCCCATGGGGGTCTGGTTGATGTCGTCGATGGCATAGGTGCTGTTGACGAGCGAGAGCCCGACCTCGACCGTTGCCTCGGCGCTGTCACAGATCGTGGTGTCGAGTGGCGGCAACAGGCAGATGGTGTACGGGAAGACGTAGGTGCCCGGAGTAGCGCCGGGCGCCACGGTGATCGTGCCGTCCGCGTTCATGGTCAGCGCCGGATTCGGGCTGGCACCCGGGGTCAGACTGACGTTGACGCCGATTTCGGCCTGGACCTCATTAGCCAGGTCATTGGCGACCACGCTGGCGGTGGTGCCGCCGGTCAGGCCGTCAATCGCCGGGTCGGTGAAGTCATCGTCATCGGCGACGATGGACGCCTCAACATCGATCGTCACGGTTGCCGTATCACAAATGCTCCCGTATGGCGCTTCCAGACACACTTGGTAGTCGAAGGTGACCGTGCCGACAAAGCCGGGAACCGGTGTGTAGGTGATCTCTCCGGTAATCGGGTCCACCAAGGTTGATCCGGAGGCCGGACCAGAACCGGGAACTACGACCACCGATGCACGATCCAGAGTGCCGGACACAGCGATGTCGTTGTCCAAGACGTCGATGGTCACCGGCTGACCGGCCGGAGTGCTGGCGCTGTCGTCCACCGCCTCAATGGCGATGGGCGCCGGCAGGTTGGTCAGGTAGAGGGTTGCGAACGCGCAGGCCTGCGGCACTCCGTCGTCGCAAACTTCATGGGCGATGACGGCCGTGCCGATAAAATCAGGCTCCGGCACCCAAGTGTAATCACCCGTCGCCGGATCAAGGGTCAGTTCACCAATCAGGTCGCCGCCCTGGGTAATCGGCACAGGCACGCCGGCAGACGGCACCGCGTTGGCTGTTCCGTCGCCGTTGCTATCGATCAGGGTCACGCTCTGGTTGTCGCCTTCCGGATCGAAATCGTTTTCGAGCACGTTACCGGTGAGCGTTTCGCCGAGGCCGCCAAGGTTGGCGTCGTCATTGGCGAAGGTCTGATTGCCGAAATTGGGAAGCACAAGAATGGTCAGCGTGGCCGAGTCGGTTAATCCGCCGGGCACATCCGCGATGTCGTAGGCGGCCGGTACCTTGCCGATGAAGGCCGTTGTCGGCACAAACTCCCAGTCACCGTCGCTGTCGATGATCAAGGTTCCGGCCACAACGATTGCATTCGTTTCGTCAACGCCATAGACGGTGGTCACCGAATCCAGGGTGAGCGGCTGCAGGTTGCCATCGCCGTTCAGGTCTGCGCGTGCGCCAATGACGGTGATCGGATCGCCGTCCGGATCGCTGTCGTTAACCATGACGTTGCCGCCAACGGTCTCGCCGCGTTCGGTAATGGCCGTGTCGTCTTGCGCGACCGGCGGATCGTTCACGCCTGCGATGTCGCGTGTGACGCGGATGGTCAAGGTTGCGCTATCGCTGACCGGGTTGGCGTTGTCGTCGGTCACGGTATACCCGAAGGGCACTCTGCCGACAAAACCGGGCTCGGGCGTGTAGGTATAGGTGCCGTCCGCGTTCAGGATCATCTCACCGGCAGCGGCGATGATGCCGTCTGTGTTGATCCCGAAAACTGGTGAAGCAACACCCAGGTCCAGCGCGACCTGATTGCCCGCGCCGTCCAGCCGGGTCGCTTCGGTCACGGCTTGCGCATCGCCCTCGGGATCGAAGTCATTGGTCAGCACATTGCCGCTGACCGGAACACCTTCCGGGGTTTGATTGATGTCGTTGACGGCGTAGGTGCTGTTAAACCCGGTGGGGTGTACGACCTCGTTGGAGACGGTCTCCAGGCCTTCGCTGCTTGCCGTAGCGACGTTGACGATCTGACTCTGGAGCACCGGATCATTCACGGTCACGCTAAAGGTGACGGTCAGCGTGCCGCCCGGGACGATGGTCCAACCGCTGGCCAGGTTGGGCGGATCGTCGGAAGTGCCTTCGGGCCGATAATGGACGATGACCTGACCATGCCCGCCGGTGTTGAGGAAGCCAAAATTTCTGCCGGTACTGCCGGCACCGCCGCCTGGCGATTGCCCGGACTCCCCTGCTCTTCCGGGCGCGTTCTGATTGCCACCTGCTCCGCCGGCACCAGTTCCTGCCCCGCCGGCGCCGCCAAATGGGTCATTAGCCGCACCGCCAGCACCGCCGTTGGCGTTCCAGAACGCCGAGCCGCCGCCACCGCCGCCGCTGTTGCTGTCACGGGCGCCGCCCGCGCCGCCGCTGAACCGGATCGTGCCCGCTCCTTCGCTCTCGCGGCCACCCCGAGAGCCACCGTTAGGCTGATCGCCCAATCCACCTTCGGCCATCACGATGCTTGTCGACTGGAACCATGAATTTCCACCGGCCTCCATGTCCAATCCGGTGGTACCGCCACCGCGACCCACTCGCAAGGGGATTTGAGCGTTCGGCGAAACGGGGAGCAGGCTGCGTGAATACGCGCCGCCGCCGGAACCGCCGTTGCGGTCCTCCCTTGCTCGACCACCGCCGCCAGCACCCCAGACTTCCACGATGACTTCGGTTACGCCAGCCGGAACTGTCCAGTTGAAGTCGCCATGATCATCAAAGACGACACTGGTTAAAGTCGGATTGTCAGCCGGGTTGTCGTCGACATTCAGCGTACCCCCCAGGCTGGCGGTGACGCTGCCGGGAACGAAAGTCGTTCCCGCCGGCACCATGTCCATCACACTGACGTTGGTGAGAGGGACGGTTCCGGGATTGGTTACGGTCAGCGTGTAATCAATCTGATCGTTCGCGCCAACGGGAGTACCGGCAGCCGGAACGCTGGACTTGACGATTTGCAGATTCGCCATCTGAATGGTCACCACGGCCAGATCACAGACCGTCTCATTCGGCGCTGCGGCACAGGCACGGTAGGTGAACACGTCGGTTCCACTGAAACCCGGGTCCGGCGTGTAGGTGAAGGTCCCATCCGGGTTCATGCTGACGGTGCCGCTGCCGGCGTCGACTTCCAGGTGGAAGGTCGTGCCCGGCGGAACGATGTCATTCAGGGCAACATTGCCATTGAGCGGGGTATCGACGACCGCATTGAACAGGTCGTCCTCTGCAATCGGGCCCACCACGTGTTCGACTTCGTTGGAATCAATCGGATCAAGCGGGTCGCTCAACACCTGAGCCGTGTTCGTGATGATCGCCTCGGTCGGTGGGCTCAGGACCTCAACCTCGAAGGTCACGGTCAGTACCGAACCGGGGGGCAAAGTCCAACCGGTGGCCAGGTTGGGCGGATTGCCCGAGGTGCCGCCGGGGATGTATTGAATGATGATCTGGCCGTTACCACCCGGGTTGACCGAATCGCTGTTGTCGCCGCTACCGCCGGCGCCGCCGCCCGGGAATTCACCGGCCTGTCCGGGCTGGCCCGGTGCACCACCGTCACCGCCGCGCCCAAAGCCTGCGCCGCCGATGCCCGGCGTCGCGCCGGAACCCGCCGTTCCAGCCACTCCTGCTGCATTTCTGCCGCCGGAGCCACCACCACCGCCGCCGGCGCTGCCGCCGCGACCGCCGCTGCTGCCACCGCTGAAGGTGACTTGACCGGTATTGCTCGTGCCACCCAACACGGACCCGTCGCTGCCGCCGGCGCCACCCGCCGCAGAGACCGTGCCGCCGCCGAATGAGGAGGCTCCTCCTGCTTGCTGTGAAGCAACGCCGCCCGCACCAACAACCAGAGGGTAGGAGGCATTTGGGACGCTCAAAATGCTGCGGGCGTAGCCGCCGCCGCCTGCGCCGCCTCGTCTGGAACCGCCGCTGCGCGAGGCACCGCCGCCGCCCCAGGCTTCAACGAGCGCTTCCGTCACGCCGGTCGGGCGGGTCCAGGTGAAGCTGCCGGGGGTTGAGAAGATTTCACTGGTTAGCCCCGGACTATCGGGCGTCAACGGCGGGTGCTCCACGCTGACGTTGACGCTGCCCGGAACAAAGCTGGTGCCGTCCGGCACGAAATCGACCACGTCGACGCCATCGATGGTCGTTGCGCCAATCGCGGTCACCTCGATGGTGTAGGTGATGATGTCGCCGGGCAGAACCGTTTCGCCCGGAGCCGGGGAGCTGGTCTTGACAACGCTCAAGTCACCCACGGTAATGGTGACCAGCGCGTCGTTGCAAATCGCGTTGTTGGGAGCAGGCAGGCAGACCTGGTAGGTAAAGGTGTCGATGCCGATAAAGCCGGTGTTCGGCGTGTAGGTAAAAGTGCCGTCAGGGTTGAACTCGTTGAGCATGCCGTTGGACGGCGGGGTCAAAAGTGACCATGTGGAATTCGGCGGCGCGTCGTCATTTAAAGAAACATCGCCGCTGACCGGTGTGTCGGCGAATGTGCCGAAGTCGTCATCCACCGCTTCAAAGGCGGCCAAACCAACGTCTTCAGCCACGACGATGCTGTCGCTGTTCAAGTCGATCGTGACCGTCTGGCCCTGGTTACCCGTGGTAATGCTGAAGCCCGGCGGCGTGATGACGGTGATGGTCCATTCGCCGAACTGCGCGTCGCTCACACCCACTGCGGCTGAGTAAAACCCGTTCGCATCGGTTTCAACGACCAACTGCGCTCCCGTTGGCCCCGTCAGGAGAACTTCGATGCCCCCCAGGCCTTCCTCATCCGGGTCGAATATCCCGTTAAAGTTTTCGTCGCCGAATACCTGGCCGCTGATGTTGAAAAATGCGATCTGAGGGCATTCGGGCCGGGTGGCGGGAATGAACAGGGAGTTGAGAAGCATGCGCCGTCCATTGGCGCTTTGCAGATTGTTGTCGTTGTAGTTGTGGCCGCCAAGATAAAAAACGTTGGAGCCGATGGCACCCGGACCATTGAGTTTGCCCTGCGCGGCCTGGTAGTAGTTCTGGCCCGCGGTGGTTTCAACCGCGTGGGTGTGCCCGAAGTTCTGGTAGATGCTGTTGGGCAGGAATTGGAACTGCGAAACCGAGCCGCCGGGGTCCAGCTCCAGCGCGCCGGTGAACTGAGAAAACGGCAGATCCGGATTGGGGTAAGCCAACGCCGTGCTACCTTGGTCATTGTCGTTAATACCCAGAGTAGTCAGCAGGCCACCGCCGCCGGGGACCAGGCCGCTGTCACGCGCTGCCAATTCGAAGCTTTCAACCGCTTCGCACTGGGCGAAGAAGTTGCCGCCGCGATTCAGAAAGTCCAGTAACTGTGGAATCCCTTCAGCACTGGCGTGCGGAGTGGTCTGAATGGTGAAGCACTGATCCGGAGCCAGCTCGTCAATGGTGCCCCTCGTGAAATGCGAGTTCGGGGTGAGTACGCCGTCGGTCCCCGACGGGATGAACCCGGCGGCATTCAGGATACTGGCGTGGATATTGAAGTTGTTGTCGTTAACCCGGATGGAAGGCCTGAAGGTCAGGGTGTAGCGGACATCCGCGTCGACGTCTTCGGTCAGTCTGTACAGGTGTACGCGCTGGAAGAAGCCGGTACTGGGCGTGTTGGTCTGAACGGCAATATCCAGCGCCTGCTGCGCGCTAGCCGGCCGAACCACAAAAGCGCCTCCGCGGAAAGCCACCGAAGCGGGGGCAATAGCGGTAGGCCGAACTCGCTCGGCCATGGCGGTAAAGTCCGCTTCGTCCTTGGCCTTGCCGGAGCGAATGACCCACTGGACTGGAATACCGGCGTGCAGCCAGCGATTGACCAGACCGTAGGCCCGAACGTCAATGAACGACAAGTTGCCGCTATTGTTCTGCAGCAGGTGGTCCATCGGCACGACGATGGACCCATCCTCGAGTGTCTGGATGTTAGGGGCCGGGTTGGGCAGATCGGGATCTGCCAGCGCCTGCACAGAAAGCAAGGCTCCCAACAAAAAAATAATCCCAGAGAAAACCCCTGGGATCCACGCACGCGACTGGTTTACCGGCTGGTTCATCTTGGCCTTTCCTGTTCGATTTCCACGACTCATTGATTCTGGTATTCCCGAGGCCTCAGATGAACTGATGCCCCCCTTTGACTGCTGGTTAAAACTGACGAACAAAACTACACCCCTTTCCGAGAGGCGCCGAGCGCCTCACTTTCCCTGCGACCAAGAAACGGGCCAGATCGGTACCCAGTTTCCAAGCCGCATTTAAATTAGCGCTTACATTCCGCTAACGCGGTAAGCATAGGCGGGGCTAGAGCCTCTGTCAACTGAACATGCCGCGGATTGGCCGCGTTCAGGGGCTGAAAACCGGCCCAAAAATGCGGCTGACGGGAAAATTTAACGTTTGCTACCGTCTGCGACGTAGGCCCCCGCTTGCGGGAATCCGACGGAATTTTTACCTGGCGGACCGCCATGCGGGTTCGGAGGCGCGGCCAAGCCGCGCCGGGTTGTTGCCGTCAGTCAGGCTTGAACGCCGCCTGCCGGCACCCGCTCAGCGCTCAACTCAGCATGCGCCGCCACCAGGAGCGGCGCTCTTGCCCCGGCAAGACCGCAAGCAGCTCCTGCGGGTCTGGAAGCGCTCCGGCCGACAGCCGCTGCGGGAACTCCTTGCCGATGAGGTCGGCCACGGCCTGATTGGTCCATTCCGCCACTTGCGCCCGGCCGGGGCTGGTTTGCGGGATGCGGCGACGGTCCCGGTGGGCATCGGATGCGAGGAAGTGAATCAGGCCGCCGGTGATCATCTGCCTGGCCGCGCCCTGCACTGCCGGCCCGAACTGGCCGGTGCAGGACTGGGCGGTGATCTGGGCCAGGCAGCCCATGCCGACCCAGCTTTCCAGGCGCTCGGGGTCGCGGGCGAGCATGCTGTTGCGCTCGGGATGGGCAATGATCGGCACCAGACCCTGGGCCATGATCTGTTCCAGCAGCTCTCCGGTTCCGAGCGGAATGTTGTGCACGGGCAGCTCGACCAGCACGGCGCGGCCGAAATCGCCCATGGTCAGGGCGGTTCCAGCGGCCAGTGCGTCGATCAATTCGGGGACCAGATGGTGTTCCGAGGCCGGCAACAGCTTGAGATTGATCTGCTCGGCGTCGAGCGCCTGCTGCAGCTCCTCGACTGCCTGCCGGACGGCGGCCGCCGGGTTGCGATAGACACCGTTGAAATGGTGCGGGGTGGCGAAAATCGTCTCAATCCCGTCTTCGACGGCGATGCGCGCCATGGCCAGAGATTGCTCCAGGGTCTTGGCGCCGTCGTCGATGCCGGGCAGGATGTGGCAGTGGATGTCGGTGGTCATGGCGGGCAGCCTAGCAAATTCGGATGCAGCGGGCCGGCGTTTCTGGTGCGCTTGTTGTTGCCGAAGGGGTTAGACTAAACTAAGTGAACTAAACCAGATCAGGCGCCTGAACATGGAAACCATCAATATCCACGAAGCCAAGACGCATCTGTCGCGACTGGTCGAAAAGGCCGCGCGGGGAGAGAGTTTTGTGATCGCCAAGGCCGGTCAACCGATGGTACGGGTCACTGCGCTGGACACACCGACCGCCGCCCAGCGCCAGCGCATCGGCTTTCTGAGCGGGCGGATTTCCGTTCCTGACGATTTCAACGAAATGGGGCGTGAGACCATCACTGAGGACTTCGAGGCTTGAACCACGTCCTGCTCGATACGCAACTGCTGCTGTGGGCGGCCGCGGCGGATGCGCGTTTGCCCGCGGGCGTGGCCGAACGCCTGGAGGATGAACGCACGCAACCCTTGTTCTCGGCGGCGTCGATCTGGGAGGTGGTGATCAAGGCGGGGCTGGGGCGGGCCGACTTTTCGGTCGAGGCCGGCCTGCTGCGACGCGGTCTGCTCGATAACGGCTATCTGGAACTGCCGATCAGCAGCGCGCATGCGCTGGCGGTTGGGCGTTTGCCGGATCATCATCGCGATCCGTTTGACCGAATCCTGGTCGCCCAGGCGATTGAAGAAGGCATCGAGCTGCTGACGGCTGACCGCGCCGTGGCGAAGTATCCGGGGCCGGTCAGCTTCGTGGGTTAGGGATTGCCGGGGCGTGGGACAGCGGACGCCGCGTGACATGGCTGCCGATGGCGGACGGACGGCCAGGCTCGGGCTGTGAGGTTTTCAGGGGGCAGGGGCTAGGGGCTGGGGGTCAGGGAGCATGGTAACCAAGGCCAAGGAGCGTCGGGGGTGGAACCCCGACCTACGGTTCTTCCGGAGGCGTTGACCCGTGCGGAACGGTTCAACCGGTGACGTTGTGCCGTGCGGAACGGTTCACCGTAGGTCGGCCCTCCGTGGCCGACGGGCCAAGGCCAGGGAGCGTCGGGGGTGGAACCCCGACCTACGGTTCATCCGGAGGGGTTGACCCGTGCGGAACGGTTCAACCGGTGTCGTTGTGCCGCGCGGAACGGTTCAACCGGTGTCGTTGTGCCGTGCGGAACGGGTCCCCGTAGGTCGGCCCTCCGTGGCCGACGGGCCAAGGCCAAGGAGCGTCGGGGGTGGAACCCCGACCTACGGTTCATCCGGAGGCGTTGACCCGCGCGGAACGGTTCAACCGGTGTCGTTGTGCCGCGCGGAACGGTTCACCGTAGGTCGGCCCTCCGTGGCCGACGGGCCAAGGCCAGGGAGCGTCGGGGGTGGAACCCCGACCTACGGTTCATCCGGAGGGGTTGA
>SKOF01000436.1 GCA_007120155.1 Thioalkalivibrio sp.
CATCAGGAGGTCCATCACTTGCCTCCCTTGCTGGTCTTGAACATCTCCAGCATGCGTTCGGTGACCACGTAACCGCCCACCGCGTTGCCCGCGCCGAGGATCACGGCCACGAAGCCGATGGCCTGCTCCAGCGGCGTGGTCGCATGACCGAGCGCCACCATGGTGCCCACCAGCACGATGCCGTGGACGAAGTTCGAGCCGGACATCAGCGGGGTGTGCAGGATCACCGGCACCTTCGAGATCACCTCGTATCCGGTGAAGGCGGCCAGCATGAAGATATACAGTGCGACGAAACCCTCGATGCCGATCATGACTGACCTCCTTCCACCAGGCTGCGGGTCGCTTCGTGTTTGATCTCGCCTTCGTGCGTCAGGCAGCTCTTGGCGATGATCTCGTCTTCCCAGTCGGGCTTGAACTCGCCTTCATTGATGTGGGGCGAGAGGAAGTTGAGCAGGTTCTTGGCGTACATCTCGCTCGCGTGCAGGGCCACCTGGGAGGGGATGTTGAGGGGGCCGTGGATGACCACGCCCTTGTGCTCGATGGTCTCGCCGGGCTTCGTGAGCTCGCAGTTGCCGCCGCCTTCGGCGGCAAGGTCCACGATCACCGCGCCCGGCTTCATGCCCTCGACCATGGATTCCGGGATGAGCTTCGGAGACGGCCGACCGGGAATGGCTGCGGTGGTGATGAGCACGTCGGCCTTGCTGATGTACCCGGCCAGGGCCTCCTGCTGCTGCTGCTTCTCCTCGTCGGTCAGCTCGCGGGCGTAACCGCCTTCACCCTCGGCCTTGACGCCCAGGTCCAGGAACTTGGCGCCCAGGGACTCCACCTGCTCCTTGGTGGCGGAGCGCACGTCATAGGCCTCCACCATGGCACCCAGGCGCCGGGCGGTGGCGATGGCCTGAAGGCCGGCCACGCCGGCCCCGATCACGATCACCTTGGAGGGCCGGATGGTGCCTGCGGCGGTGGTGAGCATGGGAAAGAATCGGCAGGAGAGATCCGCGCCCATGATGGCCGCCTTGTAGCCGCCGATCGCCGCCTGGGAGGACAGGGCGTCCATGCTCTGGGCGCGCGAGATGCGGGGAATCAGTTCCATGGCGAAGCTGGTGATCTTCTTGGCCTGCATGGCCTTGACCAGGTCGGGATTCTTGTGGGCATGGAAAAAGCCCACCAGCGTGGCGCCGTCCTTCATGCGTTCGACATCCTCGACCCCGGCGGGCGCGACCCGGACCACGATGTCGGCCTCGCCGCACAGGGCGCCGGCGTCGTCCACCATGCGGGCGTCACCGTAGGCGTCGTCCGGGAAATGCGCCGAGGCCCCGGCGTCTTTCTGCACCAGGACTTCGAGGCCCAGCTTGGTCAGCTTGGCCACCACGCTGGGATCCAGTGCGACCCGGCGTTCGCCGGGGGCTGTTTCTTTTGGCACGGCCAGTTTCATGGGCATTGCTTACTCCGTCAGCCGGCGTAGGGCCCGGGGTCATCACTCGACCCTTCGCCGGACGTTTGGCGGGAACAGGATTTCGGAACGTGATTTTCCTGGCGGCGGATCTTGCGGAGGTCCGCTTCAAAAAGGGCGCTAATGGTATCGGATTCCTGACTCACTTTGAAGTCAATTCCCTTTATGCGCGCGGGGGAAAGTTGCTTTTCAGGGCCCGATTCGGTGCCGAAGGCGAGGATCGGCTTGATAATTGCTTTGCATGCGGCTTCCGGATAAAGTCATGGCGGAACCGACAGGCTCGCCGAGGGTGACCCGGTGTTCGAGTTGAACCAACAAGTGCTTCGTACCGATGCGGCCGGCATGCCGCTGGAGTGGATCGACTACCAGCAGGCGGTGCGGCTCTACCATGCCGGGCAGGTGGCCTACACCTGCGGGGTGATGCTGTATCGCGTCAGGGGCGGGATCAACGCGCTGTCCGGTCGCCGGAGCGTGGTGGAGGTCAATTCCATCATCGCCACCTTCGGCAGCAACCGGGCCATCCACGCGGGCTATGTGCCGCCGCTCAACAATCACGCGCTGTTCAAGCGCGACGCCCACCTGTGCATGTACTGCGGCCAGCACCACCCGGCCCATGAACTGTCGCGGGATCACGTCACCCCCCTGAGCCAGGACGGCGCCGATCACTGGCGCAACGTGGTCACCGCCTGCAAGCGCTGCAACAACCACAAGGCCGGACGCACCCCGGAGCAGGCCGGCATGCAGCTGCTGGCCGTGCCCTTCGTGCCCACCCACGCCGAGTACATCTACCTGCAGGGCCGCCGCATCCTCGCGGACCAGATGGAGTTCCTGCAGTCCCATTTCCCCCGCTCAAGCCCGCTTCGCACACGGGCACTGCAATGAACCGGGAGGCGTGAAGCGGGAGGTGAGAGGCGGAGTGCTCACATCCTGACGGCGGAAGCCCATAGGTGACGCTGACTTCTCACGTCCCAATTCCCACTTCCCACTTCAATTCTGTATCCTGCGACTTTATTCCACCACGCCGGATCATCCCCATGCGCTACGACGGCGAATCCGATTACCGCCACGGCAGTCCCGAATGCCTTGGGGTGCTGATCACCAACCTGGGCACTCCGGACGCGCCGACCGTCGGCGCGCTGCGGCGCTATCTGAAGGAATTTCTCTGGGATCCCCGAGTGGTGGAGATCCCGCGGCCCCTGTGGTGGCTCATCCTGAACGGTCTCGTGTTGACTCGGCGTCCGAAGCGCAGCGCTCCGCTGTACCGGAAGATCTGGACCCCGGACGGTTCCCCCCTGCTGGTCATCGGCCGCCGCCAGGCGCAGGGGCTGGCGGAGCGCGTCGCCGCGCGAATGACCGGCCCGGTGCATGTGGAGCTGGCCATGCGCTACGGCCAGCCGTCCATTGAGAGCGGCCTGAAGCGCCTGCGTGACGCGGGTGCCCGGCGCATGCTCGTGCTGCCGCTCTATCCCCAGTATTCGGCCAGCACCGGGGGTTCCACGCTGGATGCCGTTTCCCGCGTGCTGCAGCGCTGGCGCTGGGTTCCCCATCTGCGCTTCGTGGGGGATTATC
>SKOF01000279.1 GCA_007120155.1 Thioalkalivibrio sp.
CGGAGAGAAGATACCTACAGAAGAAGGTGGTTTTAAAGTAAAAGATCCCGAAGCATATAATAAGGAACTGGAGAGTTTTATCACAGAGGAGGTAGCGGTTAAAGTTAAACGTTTACCTATTGACTTACTAGATGTAGAAGTAGATGATAAATTTGACGCGACACTTATAGATAAATTAATACCGATTATAGGAGAATAAAATAATGAGTATACAATTAGCATTAATATTAGTGACGTTGTTATGGGCAACACTTGGAATCTTTTACTCACCCTTTTTATTTATAGTGAGTGCAGTATTTGCGACACTTACAGTAGTGTCGTATGTTGACACGGAGGCTATTTTAAAAGATCATGAGAAGAATTAATAAAATCATAATACATTGTAGTTACTCCAGATGGGGGAATCTTGCCGAGATTACTAAGTGGCACACAGATCCCCCTCCGAAGGGGAACGGTTGGTCACGAGTAGGTTACCACAAGGTAATATTGAATGCATACCCGACCTTTAATAATTTAAAACAAGATTTACCGGATCCGAAATCCGACGGTGAGGTGCAGCGTGGTTTGTTCGACGAAGTTCCAGGCATTCACGTACGCGGACACAACCACGACTCACTGGGAATATGTTACATAGGTGGAATGACCTTCGACGACATTACTGAAGCTCAATATATCACGCTACTATTTGAGTGTGAAAAGTGGGTAAACAATTATGACCTAACATACATGGACGTATACGGGCACAACGAGTTCGACTCGTCAAAATCCTGTCCTAACCTCGATATTGAGCAATTTCGGAGCGATCTACGGGACTTGATATTTCAGATTAAATATTTCACACTTTAATTTGGATTATCGCGGAATAATTAGTATAATTATACAATGAAGACACTACTGAAATTAATAGAGAACCACAAATTTATTCGAAGGGTGATCCTTCTATGGTGGCTCATACTGGCCTCTATTATCACAGTTAAAGTGTTCTCTGATGTTGAAATCGCAGGAGCCACCACCACGCATTACTCAGTGTTTATCGGGATGAACACGATACTCACTGGGTATTATTTTCACAAGAGAGGATAAATGAGAATCATCACAATTTTATTAACGGGACGTACTCGCGTATTCCAAGGGGCGACATGGAAGGGCGATGACGGATTATTTAATCAACTAAAGAATTACGATGAAGGTATCGCTAATCAGATCAACGAACGTATTGATTTCACGTCCGAAGGTCTAAGCATACTGAGCGATGTAGAGGCGTTTATTCACGTCGGGAGACTATAATGAAATTGAAACAAGGAGTAGATGAATTGAAGGGACATCCTAATAAGTATTGGCTATTACCAAAATGGTTAACTGCATCCGGACTAGGTGTGTTTTTTATTTCGATTATATGGTCGGTAGCATTAAGCTTCGGGAAACTGGAGAATGTAGAGGAACGTGTAACAAAGACTGAAGACACACTAGATGCAAATAGGACAACGATTGAGAATATTGAAAAAGATTTGAATGAGATAAAGATAAATTTTAAACTGTACCTGAACAGCCAGGGCATGGAATATATTGAGAGGTAAAAAAATGGGAAGAAATAATAAAGCAATAGAGTGGACTCCTGACATGGTAGATCAGCTGGCTAAAGATCTGTGGGAGTATGCGACTGATCCAACCAATCTATGGCTTAGTGGATTCATTGCTAAAAATAATTTATCTTACGACAGATTAAAAGATCTCGCTGAGAAGAACCCCGACCTTGAAGAAGTCTATTACCGGGCACGTCAGTTGCTCGAAGAACGTATTATGACTGGCGGGTTGAGAAAACAATTTAACGCCCAGTTAGCAGTATTTGCTTTATCAAATCTAAACCCGCAACTCGCGACTAGCCGTGGACAGGACAGTAGCGATGTGAAGATTGTCGTCGAGTATGAGGAGGATATTTCAGACGAGCGGGACAATGAAGATTAGCGTAAAATTAAAAAAATTACACGTAGGTCAACAAAATATACTTAAGAACAAACGACGATTTAATGTTGTTGCTTGCGGTAGAAGGTGGGGGAAAAGTCTCTACGGCTCACAGATAATAGTTGAAGATGTTTTAAAAGGACAGCGTGACGCCTACTTAGCCCCAACGTACAGGATGACGATGGATTTTTTTAGGAACACATCTGCTATATTGGGCAAGGCAGTAAAACGCAAGAACTTCCAGGAGAAATTTATTGAGACAATTAGCGGCGGTGTCGTAGACATATTTAGCTTAACTGATATAGACGCTCCCAGAGGTCGTGCTTATCATCGTGTGGTTATAGACGAGGCTGCACTAATCAAAAATTTAAAACAAGCGTGGAGCGAGAGTATACGGCCGACACTCACGGACTATAGAGGAGACGCATTCCTACTCAGCACGCCTAAAGGTTTTAATGATTTTTATGATTTGTATGACAGAGATAGGCAATCTAAATATCAGAACTGGAGATCATTCAATGCACCTACGACCTCTAACCCGTATATTAGCAAAGAAGAGATTGAGGAAGCTAGGCTAGAGACTGTAGAGTGGGTTTTTAACCAAGAATATTTAGCTCAGTTCGTGGATAGTCAATCTGGAATATTCAAGAATATATTAGATTTAACGGATGCTATCGAACAATTAAAAGGCGTAGAGGACAGACGGTATGTGATAGGAGCAGATTGGGCCAAACGTGGAGACTACTCAGCGTTTGTTGTGGTTGACTGTGAGGCACGTGCAGTGGTGAGTGTAACACGACTGAGGGATATGGATTACACTTACCAGATAGAGGTGTTAAAGGCATTAGTTAAAGATTTTAATAATGCGTTAATAGTTGCGGAGCGTAACTCAATGGGAGACGTACTGATCGAACAGCTTAGAAAGAACAATCTAGATGTTCGCGATTTCGTAACAACTAATAAAAGCAAGACTGAAGCAATTGAGAAGTTAGCTCTAGCGTTCGAACGTAAACAAATTAAAATAATACCCGATCCCGACTTGGTTTCGGAA
>SKOF01000423.1 GCA_007120155.1 Thioalkalivibrio sp.
CGGCGATCTTCCGCTTTTCGGCCAGGTAGACCTTCACCAGCTGCACCACGCCCGGCGGCAGCTCGTCGGGCTGGAAGACCTTGTCGATCTGCTCCTCGGTGCGCTTGCGGACCTTGTCCACCCGGTCCGAAGCCACGTCCACCAGGTTCCGGATCCGCTCCGAGATCTCCTTGTTCTGCACCTTCAGGGTGCCCAGATCGGTCTCCCGGAGGTCCAGATCCTCCAGCTCCGCCTTGGTAAGCTTGGTGCCCTCGGCAATGAGGGGCTCCACCGAGCCCTTCTTCAGGCAGAGGGCCACCGTCTGGAGGTGCATGAGCTCCTTCAGCTCCTCGTCGCGGGCCTCCAGGATCCGGCGGATCTCGTCCCGCTCCCACTGCCTCAGCTCACCGATCCGCGCCCCGTGCTCCTTTTCCAGGAGGGGGTCGTCGATGCGGCGGCTGAAGACCTTCACGTCGATGACGTCGCCGCTCATTCCCGGGGGAATCTTCAGCGACGAGTCCTTCACGTCCTTCGCCTTCTCACCGAAGATGGCAGTGAGGAGCTTCTCTTCCGGAGAGAGCTCCGTCTCGCCCTTCGGGGTGATCTTCCCGGCAAGGATGTCGCCGGACTTGACCCGGGCGCCGATGCGCACGATCCCCCGCTCGTCCAGATCCGTGAGGGCGTCTTCGGAGACATTGGGGATCTCCCGGGTGATCTCTTCCATCCCCCGCTTGGTGTCGCGGACGTGGAGCTCCAGCTCCTGGATGTGGATGGAGGTGAGGACGTCGTCCTTCACCAGCCGCTCCGACAGGACGATGGCGTCCTCGAAGTTGTATCCGAACCACGGCATGAAGGCCACGGTCAGGTTCCGGCCCAGGGCCAGCTCGCCGTGGTCGGTGGAGGGCCCGTCGGCCAGAATGTCGCCGGGCTCCACCTCGTCGCCCTTCTCCACCAGCGGGCGCTGGTTGATGGCGGTGTCCTGGTTGGTGCGCCAGAACTTCTTCAGCTTGTATCGATCGAACTGCGCCAGCTTGGCCAGGGGCGTATCCGTCTCCTTGGCCTGCACCGCGCCGGTGTCGATGACGATCTCGTCGGCGGTGACCCGCACCACCTCGCCGCCGCGCCGGGCGGTGATGACGGCGCCCGAGTCCCGAGCCACCTTGGCCTCGAGCCCGGTGCCCACCACCGGGGCGTCGGTGAAGAGGAGGGGCACGGCCTGCCGCTGCATGTTCGAGCCCATGAGGGCCCGGTTGGCGTCGTCGTGCTCCAGGAAGGGAATCAGGGCCGCCGCCACCGAAACGAGCTGGTCGGTGGCCACGTCCATGTAGTCGATGTCTCCCGGCTCCAGCAGCGGGAAGTCACCCCGCTCCCGGCACAGCACGTACTCGTTCAGGAAGTTGCCGTCGGCGTCCAGGGGTGCGTTGGCCTGGGCGATCCGGACCTCCTCCTCCTCGTTGGCGCTGAGCCACTCGATTTCGTCGGTGACCCGGCCGTCCACCACCTTCCGGTACGGCGTCTCGATGAAGCCCAGGTCGTTGACCCGGGCGTTGGTGGTGAGCGACGAGATGAGCCCGATGTTCGGGCCCTCCGGTGTCTCAACCGGGCAGAGGCGGCCGTAGTGGGAATAGTGGACATCCCGGACCTCGAAACCGGCCCGCTCCCGGGAGAGCCCTCCCGGACCCAGCGCCGAGACCCGGCGCTTGTGGGTCATCTCGCCCAGCGGATTCGTCTGATCCATGAACTGGGAGAGCTGCGACGAGCCGAAGAAGGCCTGGATGACCGCCGAGACGGTACGGGCGTTCACCAGGTCGTCGATGGAGATCTTTTCGGGATCGGTGTTGATGGACATCCGCTCCCGCACCAGCCGGGCCATGCGCGACAGGCCCACCGAGAGCTGGTTGGCAATGAGCTCACCCACCGTCCGCACCCGTCGGTTGCCCAGGTGGTCGATATCGTCGGTGAAGCCCCGTCCCTCGCTCAGCTCGATGAGGTAGCCCAGGATGGCCGCGAAGTCCTCCCGGGTGAGCACCGTGGTGCTCGAGGGCTCGTCCAGGCCCAGGCGCTGGTTGATCTTGTAGCGGCCCACCCGTCCCAGGTCGTACCGCTTGGGGTTGAAGAAGACCCGCTCCAGGGCCTCCCGGGCCGTCTCCACGTTGGGCGCCTCGCCGGGCCGCAGGAGGGAGTAGATGGCGTAGAGCGCCTCCTCCTCGGTGTTGGTGGGGTCCTTGGCCAGCGTGCGGGTAATGATGGGGCTCTGCCGCTCGCTGTCGCCATCGGTGTCGGTGTGGTAGATCTCGATCTTCTTCGCATCGGCCCGCTTGAGCCGATCCAGGGCCTCGGAGTCCAGCTCCCGACCGTGGTCCAGAAGGATCTCGCCCGTCTCGTCGTTGACGATCTCCTGCGCCAGGATCGCTCCCTCCAGATCGGAGCCCGACTCCAGCTTCGCCTTCGTGAGCTTCACCTGGACGGTATCGAAGAAGAGGTCGTAGATCTCCCGGTCGGTGCCGTATCCGAACGCTCGGAGCAGCGCCGTGGCCGGGAACTTCTTCTTCTTGTCGATGTGGACGTAGCAGATGTCGTTGATGTCGATGGCGAACTCCACCCACGACCCCCGGAAGGGGATGATCCGGGCGCTGTTCAAGCGAGACCCGTTGGGGTGGATGTTCTCCTCGAAGACGACACCCGGCGACCGATGAAGCTGGCTCACCACCACGCGCTCGGCGCCATTGATGATGAAAGTGCCCAACTCCGTGAGCAGTGGAAGATCACCGAGGTAGACCTCCTTCTCGATGATGTCCTTGGGCCGACGCTCGTCCTCGTCGAGGTCCTCCCACACCACCAACCGCAGCGTCGCCTTCAGCGGCGAGGCGTACGTCATGTCGCGCTCGATGCACTCCTCTACCGAGTACTTGGGCTCACCCAGGTCGGCAGAGACGTATTCGAGGCTGAAGTTGTCGTTGACGTCGGAGATCGGGAAGATCTCGCCAAAGACCCGGTCCAGGCTGAAATCCCACTGCTTTTCCGGATCTTC
>SKOF01000289.1 GCA_007120155.1 Thioalkalivibrio sp.
ACGACCCGACCGCCGGTGGGATTGGCGCGGACCGGCGTCGAAAACGTCAAGGCTGGTGCCAAGGCGATGACGACGGCCAAGCGACGACGCGCAGAGCGGCGCAGGGAAGCGAGCAGACCGCGCCGATGGCGGCGAGCGAGGACCGGAATAGGAGGGATGGAGGCTCTATGGGACTGGAAAGACATGATGGGGAGGGTCTTAATTTATGTAAAATATGGCATTTCATTAAAATTGAAAATGAAAATTACGTGATTCTCGGTATTTCTTGTCACGCGAGAATCCTCCCTGAGGTTGTGGCCCTGGTGTCCAGCCCTTGTAATCCCGGTTTTTCCGAACTCTTTGGTTGACTTCCTCTCCGGAATTTTGCTACCCTCGCTGCATCAGCGGATGCGAGAGATGAGACAGGCAACACGGTAATGCGACCATTCGGGGGCAGCGGGTGGTTTCGGGCGGTCGGCGGCGAACGCAGGCCCTGGGCAGCCCCGACCCGCCCGGATAGCTGCGCCCCCGAAAGCCCCTGCCTTTCTCCGCGATGATCGCGACCATTCCCAACCGCCATTCCATCCATGTTCCACCATTGCCTCATCGCTGAAGATCAAACGATGTTCGCGGAAGCGCTTTCAGCCTCGCTTCTCGCTTGGCAACTGGTTGACCGCTGCACGGTTGCGACCGACTTGGAGCAGGCCTCGTCGCTCGTCTCCCGCGAGCGGTTCGACCTCGCCGTGGTGGATCTGCTCTTCCCCGCAGGCAACGCCAACGGTCTTATCGCCCAGGCTGCCGCTTGCAATCCGGCGCCGAAGATCTTCGTGGTGACGGCCCTATCCGATCCCGGACAATTGCGAACGGTGCTGACCCACCGCGTGGACGGGGTCTTCGTGAAGACGGAGCGCTTCTCCGCGCTGCGCGAGGGACTCGAAGCCTTGCTGCCCGGAAAGGCGAAGTCCTCCCTTTCGGTCGTGGAGGAGACCGACCGGATTGAACGACTGCTGTCAAAACGGGAGCGGGAGGTGCTGCACGCTCTCGGCGCGGGCTCGACCAACCAGGAGATCGCCGACCGTCTGAGGGTCTCGGTCCGCACCATCGAGACCCATCGGAAGAATATCTCCGTAAAAACAGGGCTTCGCGCGGGAGAGCTCATCCGGGCCGCCGTACGCTATCGCGACAGAGACGCCGCTGCGATCAGGGATTTCCCCAACCCCCGGTGAGGGCCGGTTTCCCTCGCCTTTTCCGGCGTTGGCCCATGGCAGAGTCCCCCAAAGACCTTCTCGGCAAACCTCGCTCCCCGAGAGCGGGAATCGAGCCGGGCGCCCCCGAGGCACCGTATCCCCAGTTGTCCCGCGACGAGACCGCTCGACTCCTCGCGCACGCCTCGCACTCGCTGAGAGGGTCCTTGGCCTCGGCCGCGACGGCCCTCCAGGTGAGCCTTTGCGCGGAGCCGACCCGCTGCGGCGGCGATCCCGCCCGGCACATTCCTCTCGCCTTGGACAAGCTCGCAGAGATGGAGGACGGCATCGACGCCTGCGTCTTCGCCGCCGAGACTCTGACCGGCCTCGCGGATTGCGAACCTATCCGCAAGCCGCTCGGGGCGCTGCTGCAGGAAATCCCGGACCGCTTTCGCTGCTGGGGGAGGGAGGGCAGCCCGCCGCGCGTCTCGCTCTGCGGCCTCGATGGCGCGGCTCTCGGCGCCTTGGTCGAGGCGAAGCCCTTCCTATGCCTCGCACGCGCGATGCTCGCCGTCTCGAGAGCCTTTGCCCCGCCCGCTGCCGAAATGCGCCTGCATATCGCCGTCGTCGGGGAGGGCTCCGCGGTCCGCTTGCGGCTGGAAGGCGACGCCCTCGAGATCCCCCCGGCGGTGGCCGAGTGCCTTTGCTCCCCTCCCGCGCCCGGCCTCGCCAGCCTGCCCGACTCCGCGCTGAGCTTTCAGTTTTTCGTGATCGCCCTCTGCCAAAGCCGCCTCGGCGCCGTCCTCTCCGCCGGCAACAGCAGCTCTGCCGGCGGATCGTTCGCGGCGTTCTCCGTCCCGGTCTCTCCCCCACGGAAGCAATGAGTCCGGTCTCGCCCGACGCCGTCGCGCTCGACGCCGAAATCCGCAAGTGGACCGCCTCCCCCATCGAGCGCTCCCTGGCCGATAGCGTGCGGCACGGCATCATGATCACCGATGTGCGACGCCGGGTGGTTTGGATCAATGCCGCCTTCACCGAAATCTCCGGCTACGAGCTGGAGGAAATCGCCGGAAGGAAGCCCGGTTCCTTCATGCAGGGGCCTGACACCGATCCCGCTGCCGTCGCCCGCATCCACATGGCGCTGGAGCAAGCACGCCCGATCTGCGAGCATCTGCTGAACTACCGGAAGGACGGGGAGACCCTTTGGATTCGGCTGCGGATCGACCCGATCAGGTCCGACGATGGCAACTTGCTCGGCTTCGTCGGCAGCTCCGTCGATGTCACCAACGGCTTGGTGAAATGGACCCATTTCCCGAGAAGCGCGGCGAGGCTCGCTCGCTCGGCACCGGGGTTCCGCTCGAGGCTGCTCACCCTGATCGTCGAAATCACGACCGATTTCATCGACGCCGGCATCGACCGCAAGGACGCCCTCATCGAGGCCGCCCTCTCCCGGGTCGGGTCCTTCTTCGGCGTCGATCGCGCGTTCATTTTCGCCTACGACTTCGACACGCGGTCCTGCTCGAACACCCACGAATGGGTTTCCGAGGGCACGGTCCCCTTCAAGGACACCCTGCAGGAGGTGCCCATGGAGGGCATGGAGGAGTGGTTGGAGGCCCATCTCGACGGGCGGATCGTCAGCATTCCCGACGTTTCCGCCTGCGAAAGCGAGAGGGCCCGGAGCCTGCTCGAGATGCAGGGGATCAAGAGCGTCCTCGCGGTACCGATGATGGCCGACGGCGCCTGCCTCGGCTTCGTCGGTTTCGACGGGGTGCGCGAAGCGCGTGCCTTCACCGGAGGCGAGATCGCCTTGCTTCAGGTTTTCGCCAAGAACCTCGTCGCCTTGGGC
>SKOF01000046.1 GCA_007120155.1 Thioalkalivibrio sp.
AGGCTGGTCACGAACCGGCTGAACCGGTTCCCCGCGAATGGTGTACCGGCATGCGGGCTCGCGAGAAAGACGGCACGCCCGACGCCTTCCAGGGGTTCAAAGTGGATGTAGGGTTCCAGGGGTACCAGCGCTCCACGCCTGTCGGAATCCTCTGGAATCCCGAGCGCCTCCATCCAGATGTCCTCGCTCCCGTCCACGACCAGCAAGCGTGCGATGACCCCACCCATACTATGGCCGATCAGCACCATGTCTCGGCTGGCCCGGGCACCGCCCCGCGCATCGAGCTCCGCCAGTGTCTGTTCCAGGACCTGCCGGATCTCCAGGTGGTTGATCGCAATAGGGAGATTGGTAGGATAGTGCGCATGCCAGAGCTGAAAGTGGTCGCGGAGGGTTGCGTCACCGAATATCTCGTTCGCGAGGTTGGCCCAGACCTCCGGGCTGCTCGCCAATCCATGCAGCATGACGACGGTCAACCGGTCGGGATCATAGGCTTGCATGAGATGGATGTGCGGGCGCGTCAGGGACACATCGCGACCGAGAATGCCGAGCAGGGCTTGGCGGCGGAAACCCGCTCGGGACAACCACAGCGCATAAGGGGCGCTGAAATTTGCTGCCACCGGCACCTGTTGACCGCGCACTTGCGTGGTCTTGCTCTGGAGGGGATCGAGAACGAGGAGCCGCGCCTCCTGTTGCGCAAGCACGGCCTCCAGCCCTTCACCCTCGAACTCCAGCAGGACCGTGGCTGGTGAGAACCCGATCTCGCTCATGGGAATGTCGCGTTCCACCGACGGATCTCGGCTCCAGACGGCGACCAGCTCCGCTCCCAGGCCGTCCCGGCGATAGGTGTTCTGGAGCCCGCGGATCTGCAGGCGCGAAGGCGACACGATCGCCTCGAGGCGTTCGAATCCCCGAGGCAGTCTCGCCTCGACTTTGCCTGTCGTGATGATCCAGGTGCCGACGTCGCGGACCACGCCTTCCACGGGGAGAGTGGTCGCCTCGACCTGTACCGTGCGCTGGAACACCAAGGTCGCCACACGCTCCGAGGCAAAGTTGTAGTAATCACGAACCCGCGTCTGGCGGTCTTCCAACGCACGCTCCGCCGGGGGGCGACTCCCCAGAAACAGGAATGCATAGGCGAATCGCGCTGCATCCAGATAGTCTTCGATCACATCATCCGGATCGGCGCGCCAGGCCGCGCGCTCTGTCCGCAGGGCCTTCGCGATCGACAGTTCAGCCAGCACTGCCAGCAGGCTGTCCGTGACACGGTCCCCCACCTTGTAAAGCCGGGAGATGCAGTCAGACGGGGAGTCCTGGCATGGTTGCGCCTCTCTCCCCAGCGCGAACAGCGCACTGCGTGTCTCTGCGCTGAAGGCGCCGGTGGTGAGATAGTCGCCGCGCCGCTGCGCGAAGTCGGCCTGCGGATCGGCGTCACCGATGCGGATCGTCGCGCAGCCCGTCATTGCGATCAGCGTAATGCACAAGGCCATCAGCCGGGCCAAGGTCATGCTGGCTCCGCGATGGTAGGCGCATACGAGCCCAGCACGTGCGACCAGACGTGGAGGACCAGAACACGCAACGCGACAATTGCCACCACCTCCGTGTCATGGCTGCGCAGTTCTTCACTGAACATGGGTGGGCTGTCTTTTCGCGGTGAGACCGTAGAGAGTGCCCCGCATTCTACCCGACCGTAACGCCGGGGCGAGAAGAGCCGGTTGCGGTCGTGGTGCTCAGCGGGGTTTTTCCATCGGAAGTGGGTACCATTACCCATAGAGGGTGTGCGAGACTTGGCAAAGGGGAACCTGATTATCGCCGTGGCTGGGGAAACCACTTCAGTAGCTGCCCGCCGCCATGGCTGTTTTTACAGTTTTCGGGTCCATTTAGACCATCGATCGCCGATCCGGCGGGCCAGAGGCGTCTACTGTGCGTTTCCGTTCATCTTGGTGGTCGGTCGCGGGCGCGCGACGGGTTGGCGGCCCGGTCTCGAAGGCGGCCGCAAGGGTCCGATGGATCCTGGTTCCGGTGCTCCTGTCGTTCGGCCTCCTTGCCGCCTGCGGCAGGGCACCCGACGGTGTAACGCCCCCCCCTCCGCGCATGGTGGACTCCATGGTTCTGGGGTCTCCCGAACTGCCGGCACGCCGGCAGTTCCCCGGTGAGGTGCGCGCTGATCAGCGTGCCGAACTCGCCTTTTTGGTTTCCGGGCCTCTGATCGATCTGCCCATCCAGGAAGGCCAGGTCGTCGAGGCGGGAGCGCTGCTGGCCCTGATCGATCCTCGCGACTTCGCGAACGAGCGCGACGGGCGCCGGTCCGACCGCAATGAGGCCAGAGCCCAATTCGACCGCATCACGCGAGCGTTTGCCTCCCAGGCGGTCACCGCTGCCGAGCGGGACCAGGCCCGGGCCCGCTTTCAGGTGGCCGAGGCCGAGTTGGCGCTGGCGGAGAAGCGCCTGGAGGATTCCGAGCTTCGGGCGCCGTTCCCGGGCCGGGTCGCCCGCCGCCTCGTCGAGAATTTCCAGACCGTACAGGCTGGGGCGCCCATCGTGTTGCTGGAGGACATCACTCGGCTCGAGGTCCGGATCCAGTTGCCGGAACAGGATGTCGTGCGGCTGCCCGCCGGTGAGTCGCTGCTCGGCGCGGAGGTGGGTACGGTCACCTTCGAGGCGTTGCCTGGGAGGCAATTCCCGGTCACCGTGAAGGAACTGGAGACGCGCGCCGATGCGCGAACCAACACCTACCGGGTGGTCCTCAGCCTGCCCCGTCCCGAGGAGGCCAACATTCTGCCCGGAATGAGCGCGAGCTTCGTGCCGCATGACTCGGTGGTGGAGATTCGTTCCCTGTACTTCCTTCCGGTCGAGGCATTGCAGGCGACGCCCGACCGCAGTTCGTTCGTCTGGGTGCTGGACCCCGAGCAGTCCACCGTGCAGCGCCGGCCCGTCCGGATCGGGACTCTGAGCGGCCGCTCCATTCAGGTGCTGGAGGGTCTGTCGGAGGGTGACCGGGTG
>SKOF01000323.1 GCA_007120155.1 Thioalkalivibrio sp.
GAACAGGAGCCGCAGGTGGGGCAGGCCGAACGCTCGTACTCGGCCACGTCCTCGTCGCTCACCGCGGGGTCGGCCGCCGTCACCATGGCGTCCACCAGGTCCAGGTGGATGACCTTGTCGTTGACCACCACCTTGCCCGCCTCCATGGGCCCGCCGGAGACGAACACCACGGGGATGTTGAGGCGCAGCGCCGCCATGAGCATGCCGGGGGTGATCTTGTCGCAGTTGGAGATGCACACCAGGGCGTCGGCACAGTGGGCGTTGACCATGTACTCCACGGAATCGGCGATCAGGTCCCGGGAGGGCAGGGAATAAAGCATCCCGCCATGACCCATGGCAATGCCGTCGTCCACGGCAATGGTGTTAAATTCCTTGGCCACCCCACCGGCGCGCTCGATCTCCCGGGCCACCATCTGGCCCAGGTCCTTGAGGTGCACATGGCCGGGCACGAACTGGGTGAAGGAGTTGGCGATGGCGATGATGGGCTTGTCGAAATCGCCGTCCTTCATGCCGGTGGCACGCCACAGGGCCCGGGCGCCGGCCATGTTGCGGCCGTGGGTGGTGGTGCGGGAACGATACTGGGGCATGGATGACTCCGGTTTGCGATCCTGGAACAGACCGGACATTTTACACGGGCGCGACCCGGGTCACAGCATGCCCTCGCAAGGCGCCGGGGATCGCCCTAACATAGGGGACAAATTGCCCGAAAGCCCCGTGGGGCGGCCCGTGGGCGCCTGACCGGGCGCCTGACCGGGCGCGTTCCGGCGCATGGCAGGACCACAGACACCGAAACCGAAACCGGAGTGAAACCATGAACCTCACCTTCGATGTACAGAACATACAGTGCGGCGGTTGCGCCGCCAGCATTCGCAAGGGCCTGACCGAAGACCCGCGTGTACAGGGCGTGGACGTGGATGTCGACCGGGGCCGCGTCAGCGTGGAGACCAGCGAGGATATCCGCGCCGAACTGTTGGCTCGCCTTGCGCAACTGGGCTTCCCGGAAAAGTCCGGGGCCTAGGACAGGTCACGGCCGGACGCCGCGTGAACGGCGCCGGCATCCGGGCACAGGGAGACGCCACCGAACAGGCCGGCCGCACACCGGCCACGCGACACCAAAAAAGGGGAATCACGCCACCATGAACCAAACCAAGATCCTGCTGGACGAGAACGAGATCCCGACCCACTGGTACAACGTCATGGCCGACATGCCCAGCCCGCCGGCGCCGCCGCTGGGCCCGGACGGCAAGCCGGTCAGCCCGGAGATGCTCGGCGCGATCTTCCCGCCCGCCATCCTGGAGCAGGAGATGAGCGCCGAGCGCTGGATCCCCATCCCCGACGAGATACGCCAGATCCTCTGCCTGTGGCGTCCCTCGCCCCTGTACCGGGCCCACCGTCTGGAGGCCGCGCTGGGCACCCCGGCCAGGATCTACTACAAGAACGAGGGCGTGAGCCCCGCCGGTTCCCACAAGCCCAACACTGCCGTGGCCCAGGCCTACTACAACCGCGAAGCGGGCATCCGCCGGCTGACCACCGAGACCGGCGCCGGCCAATGGGGTTCCTCCATTGCACTCGCGGGACAGATGTTCGGTCTCGAGGTGCGGGTCTACATGGTCAAGGTGAGCTACGAGCAGAAACCGTTCCGCCGCTCCATGATGGAAACCTGGGGTGCCGAGGTGCTGGCGAGCCCCACAGACACCACCCGGTCGGGACGCCAGATCCTGGCCCAGGACCCGGATTCCCCCGGATCGCTCGGCATCGCCATCTCCGAGGCGGTGGAAGAGGCCGCGTCGCGTCCCGACACCAACTACGCACTGGGTTCCGTGCTCAACCACGTGGTGCTGCACCAGACCATCATCGGCCAGGAGGTGAAGAAGCAGTTCGAGAAGGCGGGCGATTACCCGGACGCCGTGTTCGCACCCTGCGGCGGCGGTTCCAACTTCGGCGGCGTGGCCTTCCCCTTCCTGGCGGACAAGGCGGCGGGCCGGGAGGTGCGCCTGGTGGCGGTGGAGCCCACCTCCTGCCCCACGCTGACCCGGGGCCATTACGCCTACGACTTCGGCGACAGCGTGGGCCTGACCCCGCTGATGCTCATGTACACGCTCGGCCATGACTTCGTGCCGCCCGGGATCCACGCCGGCGGCCTGCGCTATCACGGCGACAGCCCGCTGGTCTCGCAGCTGCACAAGGAGGGGCTCATCGAGGCCGTGGCCGTACCCCAGATCGCCACCTTCGATGCCGGCGTGCAGTTCGCGCGGGCCGAAGGCATCATCCCCGCCCCCGAGTCCTGCCATGCCATCCGCGCCTGCATCGACGAGGCCCTGCGCTGCAAGGAGACCGGTGAAGCGAAGACCCTGTTCTTCAACCTCTCCGGCCACGGCCACTTCGACATGTCCTCTTACGACAAGTACTTCCGCGGCGAACTGGAGGACTACGAGTATCCCGAGGAGGCCATCAACGCCGCCCTGGACCGGCTGCCGAAGGTGGGATAGGGCGTGAGGCGTGAGGCGTGAGGCGTGAGGCGTGAGGCGTGAGGCGTGAGGCAGAGAGGATAGACGGCGTGACTGTCATGGGAACCCGGCAGGGCGCCTTCCCCGCATACCGGGGGGGGCGACCCTTTGGCGGCCTCATGGTGCTGGCGCTGTTCCTGCTGACGATTTCGGCACAGCTCGGTCTTGCCGATGTCCGGACCATCGAGCTGCAGATCGGGGAGCAGCGCCTCACCGCCGAGGTGGCGGATACGGAGGCCACCCGCAGGCACGGACTGATGTTCCGCGAGCATCTGCCCGCGAATCACGGCATGCTGTTCATCTGGGACAGACCCGCGCGCTACGCCATGTGGATGCAGAACACCCCCCTGCCCCTGTCCGTGGCCTTCATCGACGCCGACGGGCGCATCGTCAACATCGAGGACATGCAGCCCCATACACAGAACCCGCATCAGGCCAGGACCCCGGTGATCTACGCGCTGGAAATGGAACAGGGCTGGTTCGACAC
>SKOF01000358.1 GCA_007120155.1 Thioalkalivibrio sp.
CCGACGACCTGGCCCGACGCTACGGCGACTGGGTGGCTCGCCTGGCCGAGGCGGTGGGAGCGAACGCCCACCTGGACACCGCGACCTGGTACGCCCGACTCGACGGTGAGTTCCTGCACCTCCAGGCCGGCTTCACCGCGGCCATGCAGCGTCGGGACGCAGAGACGGCCCTGCGCATCGCGGCCGGCTCGGGCTGGGCACCCATCATCATCGGCCGGTTCCACCGCTTGCGCGAGTGGCTCCACCAGGCCCTGACCCTTGCGCGTGCAACCACCGTCGACGACCGGGTCATGGCGCAAGGCCTGCTGATGGCCGGCGCCGTCGCCGGCATCGACCACCGGTTCGACGGCACGCTGGACCTGCTCGACGAGGCGCGCCAGCGCTTCGAGGCGGTCGACAGCGTCGACGGTGTCCTCTGGACCGGCTACTGGCGGGCCGCCACGCTCGCCGAGATGGGCGAGCTCGAGGCGGCGCTGTCCCAGATCGAGGAGACCGCGAAGGCAGCCGCCGCCGAGGGGACGGACGGCTTCGTTGAGGGCTGCCCGGCCGATCTCATCGAGGCCAACGCCCGCGCCGAGCAAGCTGAACTGATCGTGGCCGCCTCGGTCGCACGCGGCGGACCCGACCGCGAAGCCCTCGCGGCCGCTGGCACGGCCCTGTCCCGCGCCCGCTACCTGGCCGATGCCCACGGGGCGCAGGAGCTGTCCGCCCGGGTCGGCCTCAGCGGGGTCCTGCTCGCCGCGCTCCGGGGCGAGCCGGCCGCCGCGCTACCACGGGCCCACGAGCAGCTCGACGCGTGGCGCGAGCTCGGACGCGGGAACCGTCTGATCCTCGGCCTCGTGGCCACCGCCAAGGTCGCGCTCCTCGCCGACCGCCCACAAGAGGCGCGACCGCTCGTCAGCGAGGCCGTGCGGCTGATCGGCGAGTTCGCGTGGTCAGCGCCACTGCGTGGGGCAGCGGAGGTCCTGGCCGTGCTGGCGCACGAGCGGGATCCCGACGCCGCCGCCGTGCTCCTGGGCGCCGCCGACGCGCGAGCGCCGACCCACCGCTGGCAGATGCCCATCGACCTCACTGAGGTCGAGGCCAGGCTCCAGGACGCCCTGGGCCCCGAGACGTTCGCCGACCGCCACGCGAGAGGCGGCTCCCTCAGCCTCGACGAGGTCGTCCAGCTCGGCGCGACCACCGCAGCCGCCGTCCCCGAGTAGCGGCCCGAGGGTCACGTCCACCGCAGGACCGCACCGGGGATCAGAGGTCCGCCGGATCCCGCGGTGCGAGTGACCGCCGACCCGATCCCCGAGATCTCGCGGATGACGGAGCAGCCCGACAGCCCGATCTGGCTCCGCGGAGGCTGGCAGCTCGTCGGCCACCTGCTCGGTTCCCTCTTCAACCTATCGGTTGACAACGGCTGCTCAGACCTCCTACGCTCTTTCAACCCATCGGTTGAGGAGGGGTGGTGGAGGAGCGGTTGTCCAAGGTGTTCGCCGCGTTGGCCGATCCGACCCGACGGGACCTCGTGGCACGGCTGGCCACGGCGGACGCGACGGTCGGCGAGCTCGCCGCGCCGTACGACGTCAGCGTGCAGGCGATCTCGAAGCACCTCAAGGTGCTGGAGGACGCCGGCCTGGTCACGAAGGCGAAGGTCGCCCAACGGCGTTCGGTGCACCTGGAGGCGGAGGTGCTCGACCTGATGACCGCATGGATCGAGCGCTACCGCCAGCGCGCCGAGCAGCGATACCAGCGTCTGGACGCGGTCCTGGCGCGGATGAACGAGGAGCAGGAGGGCAAGGCATCATGACGACGGAGGCCAGGATCGAGGTGGACGAGCGCCTGCCGATCATCCGGATCACCCGCGACTTCGCCGCGACACCCGCGCAGCTGTTCGCGGCGCACACCGACCCCGCCCTGTTCGCACAGTGGGTCGGACCGGACGGCATGGAGACCGAGGTTCCCGTGTGGGACGCGCGCGACGGCGGCGAGTGGCGGTTCGTGCAGCGGCGCGACGGTGAGCAGTACGCCTTCCGCGGCTGCTTCCACCAGGTGAACGAGCGGCGCATCGTGCAGACGTTCGCCTACGAGGGCGACCCGGACGGCGTGGCCTTGGAGACGGTCGCGTTCGAGGATCTGGGCGACGGCCGCACCCGGCTGCACGCCCAGTCGCTGGTCGACTCCTTCGAGGCCAGGGATGCGTGGCTGCGCTCGGGCATGGAGGTCGGCGTCAACGAGGGATACGCCAAGCTCGACCGGGTGCTGTCCGATGCCGCTGTCTGATCTCACCGCGGCCGAGCGGCGGCGTCGGCCAGGGCGGAGGTGTTGTCGGCGTGACGCCGTCGGGGACGTCCAGCGGGAGTCGTGACGGCATACTGGCCCGCATGGAGAGCGAGACGGCGGGGCACACCGGGGCTGGGAACCTGTGGTTGCACGGGGTCGAACGCTTCCCGTACACGAAGTTCCTGCCCCCGTCGCTGGACGAGCGGGTCGTCGCTGACGGGATCGTGGCGCGGCTGGATGCGACCGTCCGCGCCCACCAGCTGACCCTGCTGCACGCGCCGGCGGGTTCGGGCAAGACGACCGCGATGGCGGCGTGGGCCACCGGTGTCCAGGAACCGGTGCTCTGGGTGCGACTGGGCGCCGAAGAGAACGAACCCGTGGTCGCCGCCACGGCGCTGCTGGAGGCCGGCCGGCGACGGCTCGGCACGGAGTTCGGCCGGCGGCTCGCGCGGATGCTTGACGCGGGCGCCTCCGACACCTCCGCGCTGGTGACCGCGCTGGTCAACGACCTCGGTGACGGGCCGTCGGCCGTGCTGGCGCTCGACGACGTCCACGTGGTGACCGCACCCGATGCAGCAGCGTTCCTCGACGCGCTGTTCGACCACCTGGCTCCGACGGTCCGGGTCGTGATGAGCAGCCGGACGGCTCCCGCATTGTCTCTCGCCCGGCGTCGGGTGCGCGGCCAACTGGCCGAGCTCGGCCTGGCGGATCTGCGCCTCG